>JBFYYA010000059.1:0-4088 GCA_041310245.1 Syntrophaceae bacterium
TGTCCGGAAAGCTTCAGGCCTATGAATTGCCGGATGAAGAAATACAAAAGGCGCTTTTGGCGATTAAGGATTTTCCCAAACCTTAATCTATAATTATCAGTTTTTCACGAAGCCGTCAGGAAACAAATTTCTTGACGGCTTTTCTTTTTTTCGACAAGCTGAGTCATGATGAAAACTGTGCATGATGAAAAAATGATTCGCTGTCCAAAGCTGGGCGATGAAATGAAATTTTCTTATTGTTTGCGTGAGGCGGGAGATCTGCCATGCGCCCGTATTATCGCCTGCTGGCAGGTGGCTTTTGACGTGACGGGTGTGCTCAAGCGTGTTTTAACCCCGGATCAATGGACTCGTTTTATCAGCGCTAAGCCCAAAGAAAAGGCTTTATCCCTGATCGAACTTATTGAAAAAGCCAAGGCAAAAAAATGAAAAACCTGGATTTATTCAGTAATACCGGAACCGCCGCGATAAAAGAATCTTCACCGCTTGCGGAAAGAATGAGGCCGCAAAACATTTCCGAATATGTCGGGCAGCCCCACCTTCTGGGCGATGCTTGCTTGTTAAGGCGCGCCATTGAAGAAGATAAACTTTTTTCCATGATTTTCTGGGGGCCTCCCGGTTCGGGTAAAACGACGCTGGCCAGAATTTTAGCCAATGAAACCAAATCTAAATTTGTCAGTTTTTCCGCTGTGTTGTCCGGAGTGAAGGAGATTCGCGCGGTTATTGACGAAGCCCGTCAATTGCATAATGAAAAAAATAAAAGAACCATTCTTTTTGTTGATGAAATTCATCGCTTTAACAAAGCGCAGCAGGACGCTTTTTTGCCGCACGTGGAAAACGGTTTGATTACCTTAATCGGCGCTACCACGGAAAACCCTTCTTTTGAAGTTATTGCTCCTCTCTTATCACGCACCAGAGTCTTGATTTTGAAATCTTTCACGGAAGAAGAGCTTGTAACTATTGTTGAGCGGGCATTAAAAGATGAACAGAAAGGGCTTGGAAAGTATTATGTGCGGATGGATGAAGGCGCTTTGCGCTATGTTGTCCGTCTGTCTGATGGCGACGCGCGCAACGCTTTAAATAATCTGGAAGCAATTGTCTCCATGGTACAAAGCTTACCTGAAAATGAGAGAAATGTTACGCTGGAATTTACCCGGGAGGCGTTGCAGAAAAAAGCTCTTTTGTATGACAAGGACGGAGAGGAACATTATAATCTTATTTCCGCTTTTCATAAAAGTTTGCGCGGCAGCGATCCTGACGCGGCTTTATATTGGCTGGGCAGAATGTTGCTGGCCGGGGAAGATCCCCTCTACATTGCCCGGCGCATGATCCGCTTTGCCTCGGAAGACGTGGGAATGGCCGATCCCCAGGCACTGATTGTTTGTATGGCGGCACAGCAGGCATATCACTTTGTCGGCTTGCCGGAGGGAGAATTGGCTTTGGCGCAGGCGGCTGTTTATCTGGCCACGTCGCCCAAAAGCAACGCCCTTTACACGGCTTTGGGAAGCGTCAAAGAGGAAATAAGTCAGAGCGGGTATTTACCGGTGCCGCTGCATATTCGCAACGCGCCCACAAAATTGATGAAAGAATTTGATTACGGCAAAGGATATAAATACGCGCATGATTATCAGGATTCTTATGTTGCCCAGGATTATCTGCCGGAAAAAATCGGGCAGAAGCTATTTTATCAGCCAAAAGGCACAGGTTTTGAAAAGATTATCAAAGACAGAATAGATGTGTGGAAAAAAGGAAAGAAGAATGGGGATGATTAGTTATTTTGGTACAAAAGGAAAGGGAGGCTCTGTTGGAGCCTCCCTAGGAGTGAAGAGAGAAGGCTTAATGCCTTCTAGGTTAATCTGCTGCCGGCTAGTTATGCCCGTTATTTTAGTCGACAATTATTACCAATTTAACTTTAAACAAAGCATTTAGTGTGCCAATATTGAATTAAATGTTTTAAATGCTTGAAATTATTCATTTAAATGCTTTAAATACCTATCTTTTAATAAATAATTTGTGCTCAAATTCCGGCAATAATTGTCGGATGAAAAGACAGGCATCTGATAAATATACAGATAATACAAATAGTTAAAGAGTATTTACATGATTGGTGTTGTTTTCGACAAAAATGTCGATTTTGTTAGGATTAAAAGTTGACTTTTCTCATCAATAGCTTAAGATTACCGCCAAAATTAATGACAAAGGAGAATAATGCGCTTTTTTAGAAAAAAAGAATTAATTCTCAATAGCAAAGTAAGCGGTAAAAGAGACACTGTTCTTCAGCCGCTGGCCATAGGCATTGTGAGCGCTATTTTAGTAACCCTGATATTAATTATGGGTTTACTTGATATCAGAAGAAGCAAAGCTAATCTGGTTGGTTTTTTGGAAGACCAGGCGTTAAGCACGATCAGTGTTTTGCAGCGATTAACGGAAGAGAATTTAAAAAGCATAATTTCTGCGGCTGATAAAAAATCATCCCGGTTGACGTCGCCAAGCAGGGAAGAAGCGGCTTACTCCAAAAGATGGGTAATTGAATCAATAACTGATTTAGGTAAAACAATAGATGACCAGTGGAAAAAAGGAAAAGTAAACGATGATTATTTGAAAAAGTTTGCCGCGGAAAATAATCTCTGGTACCTGGCCGTACTGGATCGCTATGGCGAAGTAGTCCATCAGAGCGGTCCCTTGCAAACAAACTTACTTGAACCCAGAGAACTTAAAATTGGCGGACGTGATTTGAAGACGCTGGAAATACTGGAGAAAATTCGGGCCAAGCACGGAATTGGATTTGTTGTTCTTCGCCGTAAAGATAACAGCGGCATGGTTATAATAAATCTGGATAAAGAAGGGTTGATTTACTGGAGCCTTAAAGTCTCCGTTGAAAGAGGCATGGAAAAAATTGGCGAGGGACACGGCATTACCTATGTTCAGATAATAAACGATCAAAAAAAGCTTTTGAGCAGTGTGGGTAAGCCAAAACATGCTTTAAAAGAAACCGATTTTAATTATAAAGACATTCTTGCCGGTAAAATTAAGATCGCCAGCAGAGAGGTTAATTACGGCGAACAAAAAATTTTGGATCTGGCCGCGCCCCTGTTTTTAGATAAAACAATTGTCGGTATCGTCCGGATGGGGCTTGATCGCGGCTCGATGGATAAGATTATTGCGGAAAACAAGAAAAACATTTTTGTGTTTATGGTTTTTATTGTAATCATCGCGCTTCTTTCAATGTGGCTTCTTTATTACGACCAAAACCGCCATTTGTCTGGTATTATTGAAATGGAAAGGCGCCTGGAAAAAGCGGAGCGGCTTTCTTCACTGGGACAGCTGGCGGCGGGCGTGGCTCATGAAATCCGTAATCCATTAAATGCGATCAGTATCGCTACGCAGAGACTGAAAAAAGATTTTGTTCCCGCTGAATCAAGCAAAGAAGAAAACTTTAATAATTTGTCTGGTGTTATCAAAGATGAAATAAAGCGATTAAACGGTATCATTGAAGAATTTTTATCTTTTTCCAAAAGCCGCAGGCTGGAGCTGCGCGATTTTTCTATCACGGAAATATTACAGAAAATCGTAAGCCTTATTCGGGAAGAGGCGCAGGATCGCGGAGTGATTATCGAAACCAAGTGGCGCGAGTCACCCGCGGTAATTCCGGTTGATATTAATAAAATTCAGCAGGCATTTCTTAACTTAATTAAAAATGCCATGGAATCAATACCCGCCCAGGGGAAAATTTCCATTACAGTAGATAAGGAAGGGAAAAATTATATTATCGTGAGAATTTCAGATACCGGTTGCGGCATGACCGCGGATGAAATAGAAAGGATTTTCAGCCCTGAATACACGACTAAGGAAAAAGGGGTTGGGCTGGGAATTCCGTTGGCTAGCGAAATCATCCGCGGACACGGAGGGGAAATACGAGTGATCAGCCGAAAAGGCGAGGGGACAACTTTTGAGGTAGTCTTGCCGCGAGAAAGATTAAACGACAGGCCATTAAAAGAAAAAGGATAAAATTATGCAAAAATTGAGCATCCTCATAGTTGAAGATGGCCAATCCCAGAGGGAAATGCTGAGGGATTTTTTGCTTTCCGAAG
>JBFYYA010000060.1:0-16372 GCA_041310245.1 Syntrophaceae bacterium
AGGCATGTATTGATTATCCGTTCATCATTTTTTATTTTGTTTTCATTGTAAAAACTCCGTCCCACGGCTGGGCGGGCGGTTCTTCTTTTAGTTTTTTGCAGCGCTCTATATAAATAAGCGAGGGCTTATCTTCCGGGCGAATGTTTAACACCTGCCCAAAAGCGGCGATGGCTTCGTCCCATTTGGCGTTGCGGTAAAAAGCCAGACCCTGTTCAAAAGTTTTAACCAAATCCTTCCACTTTCCTTCATCTTTTTTCTCTCCCAAAAGCTCATAAATCTTCACCGGTTTATGTTTGCCTTTTACCTGAACCCAGTCGAGTTCGCGGCGGGTCAATATGTCGGGGGCGGTGTTTTATGTAAATCCACTATTACAAATAAAGTTATTTTTATTTGAGTGACGCGCGTTAGGCTTTTTAGGCGTTCCTTCATTGATTGCCCCCTTGAATTGATCAAAAAGCATATCAAACCAATACCTAAAGTCAAGCCAACAATATATTAAAAATAATTATTATCTGCTTGAAAGATTATTTTTTTTAATTTAGACTCGCTTGCAAAAATTCAGATAATCCGGGAGGGGAAAATGGCCAGAGCAAAAAAGGGAGACGTTTTGTATTGCGAGGTATGCGGACTTACGGCAATCGTGGAAGAAGAGTGCGGTTGCGCTAACCTGGGAGTTCTTTGTTGTGAAGAACCGATGATCAACAAAGGCCCGGCGCCGCCAAAGAAAAAACCGGCGGCAAAAAAAGCTAAATCGCCTAAAAAGAAAGCCGTGAAAAAAGCGGCAAAGAAACCAGCGGCGAAAAAAGCTGCTAAAAAGAAACCAGTCAAGAAAAAGAAACGCTGATATTTTAGAGGCCGCGCTATGGGCTTCAAAAAAAGCTGCTAAAATTTTTTGTTATAATTTTTAGTTAGCTACAAAAATATAAACCGCTTACCACGAAAAGCAAATGTGCGGAAGATTCGTATTAGTCAGCAACATTGGTCAAATTTCCGAGGAATTCAATTTGACCGGCTTTGATGAATTTACGCTTTCCCGTGGCGATATGCTCCCCGGAAATAAATGCGCGTGCGCGATCGCCGAGGAAAATAAAAATCTTCTGCTTAATATGCAGTGGGGCTTCCCGCCGCGCTGGCCAACTAAGAAAACGGCCAAACTTCTGATTAACGCCCGCGCGGAAACATTATCCGAAAAACCAACTTTTAAAGAATCTTTTCAGCGCCGCCGCTGCATCATTCCCGCGGACGGCTTTTACGAATGGTCTAAAGATAAAAAACAATCCTGCTTTTACCTCAGAAATCACCGCGCTTTTGGACTGGCGGGCATCTACGAAGAAAATAATTCGTCTGATGGAAAAGAAACTTCTTTTGTGATTATAACTACCGCTCCGAACAAGCTGATTGAGCAAGTGCACGACCGCATGCCCGTGATCATACCCGCCGGCAAACAATCTCTTTGGCTCGATAATACCAGATTTGACAAATCACAACTTTCGTCTTTATTTGTTCCTTATCCTGAAGAAAAAATGGAAATGCGCCCGGGAAAGTATCAGCTACAATAGCTGAATTGGGATATTTATTGGAGGCAATCTGTCGCCTTCATACAATACTTTTTCTAAAAACAGTCCTGAAGGCGGCGCGGTGTAACGCGCTGGAATTTCCGAATAGGAAGCAAGCAACTTTTCGATATCGCGTTCGGATAAGCTCCCGCGGCCTGTCTCCGCCGTTATACCGACCACGCGCCGCACCATTTTCCATAAAAAATGGGACGCGACAATTCTTATGGCAATGATTTCTCCAAATTGTTTTAGATCGACTCTTTCCACGTTAACTTTTGTGGAAACATCCTTGTCCATCCTCTTATCGGCAAACGAACTGAAATCGTGAAATCCCTGAAAAACGCCAAGCGCCTTTTGCATCCGGGAAAAATTGAGTTCGTCTTTTATCCACCATACATAACGCTTCGCGAAAGCGGTGCGTCTTTGGGAAATCAGATAAAGGTAACTGCGGCCTGTGGCGTGGTGACGCGCGTGAAAACGCGGCGGAACATTCTCCACTTTCAGGATATTAATGCTCGCGGGCAGATTGTCGTTTAAGTTTATGCGCAGAATGTCCGGATTAATCTTCTGGGGAATTTCCAGATGGGCGACCTGGGCAAGAGCGTGAACACCGGCATCTGTCCTTCCCGCGCCCTGAACATCAACAGCTTTGCCAAAAAGCTCGACGACGACACCGAGCAGTGTTCCCTGGATACTTCTGGCGTTTTTTTGCGCCTGCCAGCCGCGGTAATTTGTACCGTCGTATTCTAAAATCAGCTTGTATTTATGCATGTTATTCTGACTACGGACTCTCCGGAACCGGCACCAATATACTCATCGCGGATATTTTATCGATTAAATATCCGTCCTGTAAATCAATGCCTTCTAATTCAGCCCCGGGGCGTAGTGTGGTTATCACTGCCTGACCGATAATTTTTCTGCCTTCATTGCCTGCTTCATCTTTAGTTCTAAGTCCCCAGATATTATGAAAAATTGCCGCCCTTCCGTTCTCCTGTCCGATATACAACATGACATGCCCACGGAACCACAAAAGGCTCAAATAAGGCAGGCCTTTTTCAATAATTATTTTTTCTTTTTCTTCCGCGGTCAAGCCGCGCAGCTCAAAATATTGCCCCACTTCATTAACCTGATCCGCGGAATGGCGCGGCAGCCAAACACCAAATGGCGCGAAAAAATCTCTGGTCATCGCTGAGCAGTCTCTGTTGCCGTATAAACCACCCCAACCGTAGAACTCTCCGATCAGTTCATTGGCGACTTTCGTTACGCTATTGTAATTAAACTGTAGCGGTTTTAACGCGGCCTGTTCCCGGGAAACAAAACCGCTTTTTATTACCGCGTTGTTGTCTTCATCAGAAGCGGCAACAAGTATCTCCAGTCTTTCCTGTTCTTCTTTAACCAGCGGAAAAATGTGGCCAATTGACGCCCTCAAAATAAAGTTTCCGTTCACGTCCAATATAAAAGTCTTATTAGCAGTGATCGCGGCGTAGCGGCCTGATTCCCACTGCTTTATAAAAGCGCCATTAACCCGCGCGCTGTCTTCAATGGGTATCCAACCGAACGTAAAACTCGTTTCTACCAAAGCCCACGATTTATCAGCGCTGATATGACAGACAAAAATCGGCGTGTTCGCCGCTACGGAAGATCTTTGCATATTGTCAAAGGGCCAGCCGGAGCTATCATTGTTCGGACTGCTGAAATGAGTCCCCTGCGTGGGTAACACGCGAAGATTCGTGTTTCTTGTTGTTATGGCCGGATACAGGGCGTTGGGATAATTTTTCAGCAAGGCGTTTTGCTCAAGCTTTTTAATCCATTCACTCGTGTGCCTGATTTTGTTTTCACCGTAACCGGGATTTTTATAAAACTTTTTAAAATCAAGGAAAACGCTATCCGGCAGGGCGTGAAAAGGCTGCCTTTGATGCCACATGGAAAAATGAATTATATTGTAGTCTTCATCCATCTGCTGCTGTATTTGCCGCGTGAAAAGCTCTTCTGCCTTAAGGGCACCCTCATAATAATAAGCATGATTTTGAGGCAAATCTCTTATGTCTCTAATAGCGCCCGATTGGGGAAAACAGCCGGCCAGCCCGAGAATAAGCGTCAAAATAAATATGATGTGTCTTTTTTTCATAAATAATTCTTGATTTATTTTTACATACTTTTATAGTCTTTTTTTAAGTTTAGGGCAAGTTTAAACGAGCAAAAAATCGCTTTTGAGATATTAATGATCTTAAATAATTTTGTGGAATATGGCGTCAAACGCTGATATAAAAAGTCAGAATTTAACCACAAAAGAAAGGAGTTCGTTAATGGCCAGTAACCGATCAATGAAAGATTTTACCTTTTTTAAAGATTTCAGCGATGAGCAAATAGCTAAATTAGCTCCCTTAGCCAAAGAAGAAAAACACCCTTCGGGTTCGCTGCTTTATCAAAAAGGAGACCCGGCAAGAAGCCTTTATATCATCGATGAAGGCAAAGTCGCTCTTTTTATGACTACGGAAATGGGAAAAAATAAACCCCCGCTGCAGGTTACCGTGGACATCATTACCAAAGGCGAAACAATGGGCTGGTCGGCTGTTGTGGAACCATATATTTACACGCTTGCCGCCCGCTGTCTTGACGACACGAAATTTATCGCTTTTGACGCTTTTAAGTTACGTCAATTAATAGACGAGGATTGCGCTTTAGGATTTAAAATTATGCAGGCGGTGTCCAAAGTAATTTCTACGCGACTGACGCATACGCGTATTATTTTAGTCGGCGAAAGAGGTTTGTCCGTTTTAACCGAATACTAAAAACGAGGAAAAAGGATGAAAGATAAAATCATCATTTACGGCAAAGCCGGCTGACCCTACACAGACAAAGCCCGGGAGGCATGGAAAAACAAAGCGGTTTATTATGATGTAAAAAGCAATCCGGATAAACTCGTGGAGATGCTTGAATTATCAGGCGGGAGACGCCAGGTGCCGGTAATTGTAGAAAGAGGCAAAGTATCCGTTGGCTTCGGCGGATCCTGAGGAGTATGAAAAACCGGTCGGGAACCGGTTATTAACAAAAGGAGAGGTTAATATGAAAGACGCGAATCTTGATTCCATAATTGAAAAAGCCATTGCCAATGAAGAAGAGGCAAATCAGTTTTATTTGAAACTTGCCGGAATAGTTACGGATAAATCGGCAAAAGATACTCTGATTTACCTGGCCGGAGAGGAAAAAAAACATAAAGAATATTTGTTGCGTTATCGGCAGGAAAAGTTTATAGCGAACGCCACAAAAAGCAGTGAAGTAGCTAATTACAAAATCGCGGAATATCTTCATTCGCCGGAAGTTAAAGATAATATGGAAAGCAAAGACGTGTATCTCATCGCCGCGGAAAGAGAGCTAAACTCCTACAATTTCTACAAAGGGCTTGCCTCTCTTCATCCGGATGGAGAAATCAAAGATATGCTCTTGAAAATGGCGACTGAAGAACTGAAGCATAAAGAAAAAGTCGAATACTTATACGCCAATACAGCTTTTGTGCAAACAGACGGCGGCTGATAAGCCACGCTGTTTGTCTGAAAATATATCATTCTGCCCCACCAACGGCAGAAAGAAGGAGTCGAAAATTGGATTATTTTGTCCCTAAAAAAATTTTTTTCACAAAAGGTGTTGGCACGCACAAAGATGAACTGCATTCCTTTGAGCGTGCCTTACGTGACGCAGGAATAGAAAAATGCAATATCGTGCAGGTCTCCAGTATTTTCCCGCCCGGCTGCAAGGTAATTTCCAAAACTCAGGGGCTAAAATATTTGGTCCCCGGAGCAATAACCTATTGTGTTATGAGCCGTTGCTGTACCAACGAACCGAAAAGACTTTTGGCGGCATCGGTGGGCTGCGCCATCCCCGCGGATAAAGCATCTTACGGCTATATCAGCGAACATCATGCTTACGGCCAAACAGAAAAACAGGCGGGCGACTACGCCGAAGATTTGGCTGCGGCTATGCTGGCATCAACTTTGGGTATTGATTTCAATGTTGATGAGAGCTGGGACGAGAAAAAAGAAATATTTAAAATCAGCGGCAAAATTGTCCGGACGCTAAATGTGACGCAATCGACAATTTGCCGTAATAATAACTACACAACGGTTATAGCCGCCGCTGTTTTTGTTTTTTAAAAAGCCGGTCTATTTATTAAATCTTTATGGCGGAAAATTTTATCGCACGCGATATACCACAGCTAGAAAAACAGGATGTGGGCGGAGCCGAATTACCTTACCTCTACTATGGCAGTAACGGCTCCGCGTTGTTTTTCGCGCATGCCACCGGATTTCTTCCCTGGTTGTGGCATCCCATCGTAAAAGAATTTTCTGATCAAAACAGGGTCTGGGTTCCTTATATATGCAATTATCGCGAATGCGATCCGGAAAAAGGGGGCTTGAGCTGGGATATCATCGCGAAAGACCTGTCTGTTTTTTATGCTAAACAAAAAATTCAGAAACCTTTACTTATCGGCCATTCCATGGGCGGAACGGTTTTGACTATTGCCACCGCGCTCTACGGCGTTGAACCTGCCGGGCTGATTCTCATCGAACCTATTTTTCTGCCGGAAGATATTTATTCAATGACCCCAACCGTGAAGGATCATCCGCTCGCTTCCAAATCAATAAAAAGAACGAATCACTGGAAAAGCGAAGAGGACGCTTGGAATTATTTGAAATCGAAAACGCTTTTTTCGGATTGGGACGAAGAAGTTCTGCGCATGTACATACAATACGGAATGGAAAAACAACAAGCGGGAGACTTGAAACTTGCCTGCGCTCCGGAAAACGAAGCGGCGATGTTCATGGGCGGCTGGAACAGAAATCCCTGGCCGCTGCTTAATAAAATCAAATGTCCGGTTCTGGTAGTTGAGGGAGAAAAAAGCGAAAATCGCGGTTTTATCGATTTGCAGAAAGCGGCCTCTTTATTTCCTAACAGCACTTACAAATTAGTAGAAGCGGCGGGTCATTTAATCCCGATGCAAAAACCAAAAGAGATAACACGTATAATTAAAGATTTCTTAAAGCAGCTGGCCTAAAAATCAGCCCCTTTAATTTAGTTTTTCTTCTGAGCTTCAATCTTTTTTCCTTTCGACAATTTTTTAATATGTAATTCCAGTCGCAAAGCTTGTCTGCGGTTCATGCGCTTGCTTACCGCGAGCAGTTTCACGGGTAGTCTGCCTCGCGTGTATTTGGAAGCTATTCCTTTATTATGCGCGGTGATTCTTTTTTTAATATCCTTGGTTATGCCTGTATAAATACTTTTATCTGCGCATTTTAAGAGATATACCACCCATGATTTATCTTCCCGCATACTTCCCGGCTCCTTTTCTTTTAATTTATAGCATGACGTTGAATAGATTTCTATTTTCAATAGATTAAAAAGCTTAATTTCAGCACCAAAATCATCAAGCAATTAGACTAGTTAGTCAATAATAAATTATTATATTCTGAAATATAATAATAACTTGACAAAATAATAACCCAATTAGTATGTTTATATCGACCATACAGTCGATTTTAAAAACGGGGGATTTATGCCGAAAATTGTCGACCGGGAGAAAAAACGCGCCGAGATAGCGCAAAAAGCCATTGAAGTTCTGGCCAAAAGAGGCTTTCAGGCCACAACTATTCAGGATATCGCGGACGCGGCGGGCCTGGGCAAAGGAACCATCTACCATTATTTCAAAACAAAAGAAGAAATACTATGGGCTGTATCCGAGCAAATGTTTCGTGAAACGGAAAGATCCCTGGGCGCCGCCCTTTTGAAAATTAACGAGCCGATGGACAAACTGGTTGCCCTGATTGAAGAAGCTCTGCACATCACGGAAGACCTGGAACACCTTTTTATAATCTATTCCGAACTGTGGCTCATGACCGTCAGAGGCGAGCAGACCGGCGATTTCGTCAATGTGCTCAGGCGCATGCAAAATGACATGACGAATCTCGTTGCCTCAATGATCCGGGAAGGAAAAAAGCAGGGACTATGGCCGGGCGATACCGATGCCGACGCGCTTGCCGGCTATCTGGCTTCATCGTTTGACGGAGTATTCGCTCACTATATGATCGACAAAGAAAACTTCGATATTAAACGCGTAACCAATGAATTCATAAAATTTCTTATAAAGCAGAGCGCGCCGTAAAATGACTAAAAAAAAGACGAGGGCGGAAGACACCGCAAAAATTGTTTTTCATGTTGAGGATCTAACCAAAACTTATCATATGGGCGAGGTACAGGTGCACGCCTTACGCGGCGCGAACATGGAATTATATGAAGGCGAGATGGTTATTTTGTTGGGACCGTCCGGAAGCGGAAAATCCACCCTGCTCAACATATTGGGCGGGTTGGATACGGCGACCAGCGGCCTTGTTATTTATCGTGACAAGGATTTAACGAAAGCAAACGAACAGGAACTCACTGAATACCGCCGTTTTCATGTCGGGTTTGTTTTTCAGTTTTACAACCTGATTTCCAGCCTCACTGCCAGAGAAAACGTGGCGGTGGTTACGGAAATATCGAAAAACCCGATGTCGCCTGATGATGCCCTGGAGCTGGTGGGACTGACAGAAAGAATGGATCATTTTCCCGCGCAGCTTTCCGGCGGCGAACAGCAACGCGTGGCCATTGCCCGTGCCATCTCCAAAAATCCACAGGTTCTTCTTTGTGATGAACCCACCGGCGCGCTGGATTCCGAAACAGGCATTGTTGTGCTCGAGGCGCTGGAGCGTATAAACCCGGAACTGGGCACGGCCACGGCCATCATCACGCACAACGTGGATATCGCGGGCATGTCCGACCGCGTTATTCATTTAAGCAACGGCGTCATCTCCGAAGTAAACATAAACAAAACAAAGAAATCTCCGGGCGAACTGCACTGGTAAGGCGATGAAAACACTGGACAGAAAACTCTGGCGGGATTTGTGGCATATGAAGGGACAGGTTTTTGCCATTACGCTGGTCGTAATGAGTGGCGTGGCCACTTTTGTCATGTTTATCTCCACTATGGATTCCCTGGAATACACAAGAACAAAATTTTACCGTGATTATAATTTTGCCGACGCTTTTGTTCACCTGAGGCGGGCGCCGGAGAGTCTCATAGAAAAAATTAAAGACATCGAAGGAATCAGGCAGGCGGAAACAAGAGTCGTGGCTCAGGTGAAACTCGATATCAGCGGTTTCAACGAGCCGGTCAACGCCCGGGTCATATCAATTCCCGACGGCGGCAAGCCGCTGCTCAACGGAATTTATATCCGCAAAGGTTCTCTTCCCGATCCGGCCAAGGACAACGAAGTGGTAATAAGCGAAAACTTTGCCCAGGCGCATAATTTCAATATCGGAGACCAGTTTGCGGCCATCATCAGCGGCAAATGGAAAAAAATGACTATCTGCGGCATCGCCCTCTCACCGGAATTCGTTTTACTCATGAAACCGGAGGCGATGAGTCCGGATTTTAAACGCTACGGCGTTTTGTGGATGAACCGAAAGGCCTTAAGCGAAGCCTACAATATGGACGGCGCTTTCAACAGCGTTGTTCTCACGATGCAGCCGCAGGCCAGGTTAAGCGATGTCCTGCGAGCTATTGACAATGTGGTGGGAAAATACGGGGGATTCGGCGCTTACGGCCGTAAAGACCAGATATCGCACCGGCTTTTGAGCGAAGAATTTAAACAGCTCAAAACAAGCTCTAAAATTTTTCCTTCTATCTTCATTTTCGTTTCCGCGTTTCTTTTAAACGTGGTTATGAGCAGAACGATAAACACGCAGCGCGAACAGATCGCCGCGCTGAAAGCCTTCGGCTACGGTAATTATGACATCGGCGTTCACTATGCCAAACTAGTGGTGCTGATCATCGCTGCCGGATTGATTAGCGGTATTGGCTGCGGCATCTGGTTTGGCCACATTCTCGGAGATATTTATATGGCGGTTTACCGTTTCCCTTATCTTGTTTATATTCTCAAACCATGGGTAATAATCGCCGCAGTTTTTGTCAGTGTTTTTTCCGCGATGGCCGGGACGCTGCACACCCTCTGGCGCGCCGCCAAGCAGCCGCCCGCGGAAGCGATGCGCCCTGAACCACCGGCGCAATACAAAGTATCACTGATTGAAAAGATAGGCCTAGGCAAAAAAATTACCCAGCCTTCAAAAATCATCATGCGCAATATGGAGCGCAAACCAATCCGTACTTTTCTTTCCATCATCGGCATTTCCCTGGCCTGCGGCACGATGATTGCCAGCGGTTTTTTCAAGGACGCGGTTGATTACATGATTAAAGTACAATTCGTCCTTTCCCAGAAAGAAGACATGAGTGTTTCCTTCTTCGACCTAACGTCACGTCGAGCCGCCTACGAACTCCAGCAAATTGACGGAGTGCAGTATGTGGAGACTTATCGTATCGTGCCGGTTAAGTTTATCAACGGCCACCGCTCTTACAAAACAGTCATTAAGGGAATGGAGCCGGACAGCCGCCTGCAATTTCTTCTGGATACAAATCTCAACAAAGTAACCCTGCCCTCTTCCGGCCTGATGCTGACAGATCACCTGGCGAAAATTCTTAAAGTACGGCCCGGCGATAAACTAACGGTGGAATTTCTCGAAGGTTCGCGCGCCACCCGCGAGGTAACCGTTGTCGCGCTGGTTAAACAATACCTCGGCGTTACCGGTTATATGGATTTGTCATCGCTTAACAGATTAATGAACACTGGTGATTCCATTTCAGGCGCTTATCTGGTTACCGACAAAAACAAACAGGAAAAGCTTTTTCTGGATTTTATCAAAACTCCTCGTGTTTCCGGAACAGTGGTGAGAGCAAATGAAATAACCAATTTCTATGAGATTCAGGCAAAGGGAATGCTGTTCTTTACTTTCATCGCCACGCTGATGGCCTGTTTTATTTCTTTTGGCGTCGTTTACAACAACGCCCGCATCGCTTTTTCCGAAAGAAGCAGGGAGCTCTCCAGCCTGCGCGTGCTGGGTTACACGCGCGGAGAAATTTCTTATATACTTTTGGGTGAACTGGCGCTCATTACCTTTATCGCCATTCCTGTGGGTTTCGTGCTGGGTTACTGGCTTTGCGCTTATTTGGCGTACGCGCTGGCCTCGGACCTTTTCCGGGTGCCACTGACTATATCTTCAAAAACATTTTCTATGGCCGCGTTGGTTGTTTTGGTTTCGGCATCCGTGTCGGGACTAATCGTGCGGCATAAACTTGACCATCTGGATCTTGTTGAAGTATTAAAAACCAGGGAGTAATAAAATGGATAATCTAATGCGCAGAAAATT
The DNA here is from genome assembly GCA_041310245.1 of Syntrophaceae bacterium. GTDB lineage: Bacteria > Desulfobacterota > Syntrophia > Syntrophales > Smithellaceae > UBA4810. Next base: position 10,851 of record JBFYYA010000060.1, read on the forward strand.
AATAGTTGCCGGATTCAGCCTGCTTGTAATCCTACTGATTATTTACGGATTCCTTCCCAAGAGACAAGATGTTGATCTGGTCAGCGTCCATCGGGGCGATTTTCAGGTAACCATAGAAGAGGAAGGAAGAACGCGCCTTAAGCAGCGCTATACCGTCTCATCACCTTCAGCGGGATACATGCGCCGCGTTGATTTAAAGGTTGGCGATACGGTAAAAAAAGGTCAAACTCTTGTCGTTTTGGAACCTCTGCGCTCGCAAGCGCTTGACCCGCGCAGCCGCGCGCAGGCGCAACTGGGCGTTTCCGCCGCGCAGGCCGCCCTGGAAGCCGCTGTAGAAAAGGAACGCGCGGCCGCTTCCGATGCCGAATATGTTGAAAAAAGGCTCGAAAGAATGTCCACTTTATTCTCTAAAGGCTACATTGCCAAAGATCAGTTCGAACAAACCGAGACTGAAGCGAAAAAAACTCGTGCCTATCATCTTTCGTCCAAAGCCGCGGTAAATATGGCGCGCGCCGATCTGGAAAAGGCAAAAACAAATCTCTTAAATTACGGCGTACCCCAAAACGTCGGAAAACATAACCTCATTTATGTTTCATCTCCGGTAAACGGTTCTGTTTTCCGTCTATACCGTGAAAGCGAGGGATCTCTAAACGTTGGCGAGCCGCTAATGGATATCGGCAATCAAAAAGATCTGGAAATCCGTGCGGAAGTTCTTTCTTCTGACGCGGTAAAAATAAAAGCTGGAACAAGAGTCTTGTTCAAACGCTGGGGCCTCGATGAAAATCTTACAGGAGTGGTGCGGGTGGTAGAACCGGCCGGCTTTACCAAAATATCCAGTCTGGGCGTGGAAGAACAAAGAGTTTTGGTTATTGCCGATATCACGTCGGAGCAGGAAAAGTGGCAGGCCCTAGGCGACGGTTATCGTCTGGAAGCGCATTTTATAATCTGGGAAGGTAAAAATATTCTACAGCTTCCCGCCAGCGCTCTTTTCCGTTCGGGAAGCGACTGGGCCGTGTTTGCGGCGGAAAAAGGAAAGGCACGCAGGAGAATAGTTGAAATCGGACATCGCAACGGCCTGGCTGCGGAAATTATCTCCGGACTCATGGAAGGCGAAAAAGTGATTGCCTACCCCGACGACGCCATTAACGACGGAACCAGAATAAAGCAGAGAAAATAAGAATGAAAGATTTATGTGTTTACGAAGTGATTTTCGAGCGGATGCGCTCCTGATATTCCATAATTTCGTTTCTCAGAATATCCAGATCGGCAATGCGCTCTTCCAGCATTTTTAAGTGATTGCTTAACAGTTCCAAAAGGCGGTTGAGCACTTTTTCGTTGGACTTTTCAATTGTCCACATTGCTTCAAGTTCCTGCATATCCGAAAGTGTCAGCCCCATGATTTTCAGGCGTTTGATTAATTTAAGGCGGCGCAAATCAGCTTCGGTGTAAACGCGGCGGCCGCCTTCCATGCGCTTGATGGAATTGAGCAGGCCGATTTCTTCATAATAACGAATGGTACGCTGGCTCATTTCCAGTTTTTTAGCGAGCTCGCCTATGGAGATAGATTCACCATTCATGTTTCAAACCAATAGCCTTTTTAGATTTATGCGGCGTATTTCTGGCGCAATTCCCTCTTTAATATTTTGCCGGATGGATTTTTCACCAGTTCCTCGGCAATAAATACCTTTTTGGGACATTTGAAGCCGGCCAGTCTTTCTTTGCAAAATTCAATTATATCTTTGTCCTCAACCCGCGCTCCGTTTTTCGGAACCACAACCGCCGATACCACCTCTATCCATTTGGGGTCAGGCAATCCGATAACCGCCGCTTCCTCTACCGCCGGGTGCGTGTAGATAACTTCTTCCACTTCGCGCGACGCTACGTTTTCTCCGCCTGTCTTTATCATATCTTTCTTTCGATCCACAACATATAAATAACCGTCACTGTCCATGACTCCCAGATCGCCGCTGTGAAACCAGCCGTACTTAAAAGCTTCCGCCGTCTTTTCCGGGTCATTCAGATAGCCGCTCATCACCTGTCCGGAGCGGTGAACTATTTCTCCCACTTCGCCCACCCCAACAAAGTTGCCCTCATCATCCATAAGGCGCGTTTCCACGTTAATCACCGGTTTACCCGCGGAACCTGCTTTGGCAAGCTGATCTTCCGGTTTAAGAATAGTCGCTACCGGGCTCATTTCCGTCTGACCATAATAATTCCAGAGGCAAATCCCTTCAAACGCATTGCTTAACTGTCCGATTACTTCTATCGGCATAATACTCGCCCCGTACGCACCTTTTTTCAGGCTGGTGAGATTATGATTTTTGAACTCCGGGTGATGAAGAAGGCCGATCCATACGGTGGGGGGGGAAAACATGTGGGTTGCTTTGTATATTTCAATATTTTTCAATATTTCCGAGGGATCGGCCTTGTGCAGGATAATACTTTTCGCTCCGACATATATAAAAGGCATTAAAAAACAATGCAGCTGCGCGCAGTGAAAAAGCGGCAGGGCGTGAATGCTTACATCTTCTTTTTCATACCGTCCTTCGATGATACAGCTGAAATACTGGGACATAAGCGCGCGATGTGAAAGCATCGCGCCTTTGGGTTTTGATTCCGTGCCGCTGGTGTAGGGTATCTGAGCTATATCTTCCGCGTCCACTTCAATCTCCGGCTCATCATCCGGCATACGCGATATTTCTTTTTCCAAATCAAAATAACCGGTTGGTAATTTTTCCTTATCCAGGGAAATCATTCCCCATTTCTTTACCGACGGGAAAAGTTTTTTTCTCTTTTCCACTAAATTAACAAGAGTATCTTCCACCAGCAATATTTTCGCGCCGGAATGAGAAACTACGTACGAGATTTCTTCGGTATTCAGCATATAATTGACCGGCACCTGCGCCGCGCCGATTTTAGCTAATCCTAAAAGCGATATCGCGTAAAAATGCGAGTTGTAGGCAAGAATGGCTACGTTGTCTCCTTTTTTCACGCCATACTCCAGCATCAAATTGGCAAAACGGCAGGCCATTTTATCCAACTCATAAAACGTGAGTATCGTGTCGCGGAAGATAAGCGCCGTTCGCTCAGGATAGCGTGCCGCGGATCTTCGAGAAATGTCTCCTATTGTATCGTGATGAAAATTTTCAGTCATTTTCAACCATTCTTGTTACGTATCAAACGTTTATATTCTTTTGAGTGTTTTTTCGAAGAAAAGCCCTGCGACAATCCCAGAATTCAGTTTTTATATTTTTTGGCAAATATTTCTTTCATCTTATACTTCTGAATTTTACCGCTTGCCGTCATCGGATAGCTATCCACAAACTCCCAGTATTTTGGAATTTTATGACGGGCGATCTTTCCCTTGCAGAATTCGGCAAACTCATCCGCCTCGGGGCTATGGCCGTTTTTCAGCTGTATAGCCGCTAGCACCTGTTCGCCGTATTTTGAATCGGGAATGCCGATCACCTGCACATTTTCAATCTTTGGATGTTTATAGAGAAATTCTTCGATTTCCCGCGGATAAATGTTTTCACCGCCGCGGATAATCATGTCTTTGATTCTGCCGGTGACCTTGAAATAACCGTTTTTATCCACCTCTCCAAGATCGCCCGTGTGCAGCCAGCCATCATGATCAATTGCTTCTTTTGTAGCCTGCGCCATTTTATAATAACCTTTCATCACGCATTCGCTACGGGTTACAATTTCCCCCTGAACACCGAAAGGCAAATCCTTTCCGCTATCCGGATCAATAATCTTGCCTTCAATATCCGGCAGAAGCCTGCCTACGGTAGACACGCGCAATTGAACCGGATCATCACGTCTCGTCATCGTCATGACCGGCGCGCATTCTGTCTGGCCGAAGGCAATGACAATTTCCTCGCAATGCATTTTCTCTCTAACCTGATTCATTGTTTCTTCAGGACAAGGCGCCCCGGCCATAATACCCGTGCGAAGGCAGGTCAAGTCATAACGGGCAAAGTCTGGATGATTTAAAATGGCCACAAACATAGTCGGCACACCATTTATGGCCGTGCATCGTTCCGAGTTTATGGCCGCGAGCGCCTGAGGGGGGTCAAAGAATTCCATCACTACCATTGTCGAACCGTGATAAACAGCGTTCATCGTGCTCATCACGCAACCGAAACAATGAAAAAGCGGAACCTGTATAAGAAGCTTATCTTTTTCGGTCATTCCCATAACATCGCCGACCATACGAGCGTTGTTGACAATGTTACGGTGCGTCAGCATGACGCCTTTGGGAAAGCCGGTTGTTCCCGATGTGTATTGCATATTGATAACGTCGTTTTCATCTAACGACTTTACGCGCGCATCCAATTCTTCATCAGATATACTTTCTCCGAGCGCTACCATCTCTTCAAATCGCAGCATGCCGGGGGCTTTATCTCTCTTTCCGATATAGATGACTTTTTTCAAAAGCGGAAGCTTTTCGCAAAAAAGTTCTTCCCCTTTATTTTTGTCCAGTTCCGGAATAACGCGGCGTACCGTTTCATAAAAGTTCACATCGCGGTAAGCTTCCATGACAAACAAAACGCTGGAATCAGATTGTTTTAGTATGTATTCCAGCTCATGGGATTGGTAATTTGTGTTAACCGTTACCAGCACACCGCCTACCATTCCCAGTCCAAACTGCAGATAAATCCATTCCGGGATGTTGGTTGTCCAGACAGATATATGGTCGCCTCTTTTAACACCCAAAGCCATGAGACCTTTGGCCACTTTTCTGCACTGGGCGTAAAATTCCTGATAATTTAAACGCACCCCGAATTCGGGATGTACAAGAGCAACATTGAGCGGATACCGCCTGGCGGCTTCACTTATTACCTGCCCTATTGTTTCATTTACAAAACCCGACATTATTTTCCTCTTTGCCGTTTTACACATCGTTAATTTACCCGCTGATCATGTCAGCGCTTATTCAAAACAATTCTGACAAAGTTCCTTTACCAAGGACTTAATGCCAGTTAACGTTAAGTGGCATTTTAAGGGGTTTATTTAAATATGTCAAGAAATATTGAAAGCTTAGTCAACTATTCGTTTTTAAATAAAAATTATACCCTTAGTCAGTGAATATTGAATTCTTAAAGAGGTTTTTCCTAAATCATCTTTTATATACGTCGTCTCCCTTCAGATACAGATAAGAAATTTTAATCACTATAAAAAGTTTTAGATTCTTTGATGATATGATAAGGATACTCAATCTTTTACGAGAAAATTGCTTAAAAAGGAGATTCACATGTTTAATAAAATAATTACCGTATTGGCTGTTTTATTTACACTAGTATGGGCGGCAGGCGCGCAGGCGGAAATCAAGGAAGGCCTTTGGGAAATCACGACTAAAGCTGAAATGAAAGGCGTGCCCATGCAGATGCCCGCCACGACTGTAAAACAATGCATTACCAAAGATAAACCCGTGCCCAAATCCGCTTCCGATGATTATGAATGCAAAGTTAAAGACTATAAAGTCAACGGCGATACCGTAACCTACAAAATAGAATGCT
>JBFYYA010000061.1:0-3167 GCA_041310245.1 Syntrophaceae bacterium
CTCACCTCAAAGGGCTTCTGGAAAAAGTATATAACAATCCTTTGATCACGGTTGTGACTTCAGCCCAGATCAAAAAGATCGAGGGTTTCATCGGCAATTATAAAACAACTGTTGAGGCCAAGGACGGAGAAAAAGTTTTCGAACACGGTGTGGTGCTGGTAGCTATAGGCGCTTATGAAAACAAATCGAAAGAATATCTCTACGGCCAGAATGAGAAAGTCAAAACACAGCGTGAACTGGAAAAGCTGATTTATGAAAAAGACCCGAAAATGGCCGCGGTGAAAAACGTGGTGATGATTCAGTGCGTGGGCAGCCGTGAAAAAGAAAGGCCGTATTGCAGCCGTTACTGCTGTTCCGAAGCTATTAAAAACGCGCTGGAACTCAAAGCCGCCGATCCGTCGCGCGATATAACAATAATTTATCGCGATATCCGGACATTCGCTTTCAAGGAAGATTATTATAAGCAAGCGCGTGAGGCGAACATAAAATTCGTTGTTTACGAAGAAGACAGAAAACCGCAGGTTGTCGCGTCCGGTGATAAAGTTGAAGTAAAGGTCTTTGACCCGATTCTTAATGAGCAGGTAACACTCCCCGCGGATATCGTGGCGCTCAGCGTCGGTGTTGTCCCTAATCCCGAAAACGCGGCCATCGGCAATATGCTGAAAGTTCCGACCAACCAGGACGGCTTTTATCTCGAGGCGCACGTTAAATTACGCCCGGTAGATTTCCAGACTGATGGCGTCTTTATGTGCGGTATGGCGCATTCACCAAAGTTTAGTGATGAATCAGTCACTCAGGCTAACGCCGCTGTATCGCGCGCCTGCACGATTCTGACACTGGATTATATCGAAGCGGAAGGCAAAACGGCATATGTCAATAAAGAGCGTTGTTCGGCCTGCGGTCTTTGCGAAATCAACTGTCCCTACAGCGCTATCGCCGTGGACGCGAACGAAGGCTGCGCGGTGGTCAATACTGTTTTGTGCAAGGGCTGCGGTGTCTGCACGGCTTCCTGCCGCATGAACGCGGTGGATTTGAACGGATTCAATAACGAAGAAGTGTTATCGCAGATATATAATTTAAATTAAGGTAGTCGGCTGATAAAGCCGCCTTGCCGCTAGAAGGAGTATATATGGCTGAAAACTTAGCAAACAAAGAATGGGAACCGAAATTTGTTGCCATTGTCTGCAACTGGTGTACCTACGCGGGCGCCGATCTGGCCGGTATCAGCAGAATTCAGTATCCGACCAACGTGAGAATCATCCGCGTTCCCTGCACGGGAAGGATCAATCCTTTTTATATTGTGAAAGCCCTGCAGTCCGGAGTAGACGGCGTTCTGGTTTCGGGGTGACACCCGGGTGAATGCCACTATATCTCAGGAAATCTGGTGGCACGGCGCAAGTTTGCGACGTTAAAAAGTTTCCTGAATTACATCGGTGTGGAAGGTGACCGTACCATATTTACCTGGGTTTCCGCATCCGAAGGTGACCGATGGGCGCAGGTCATCAAAGGGGCTACAGAGAAAATAAAGGCTTTGGGGCCGGCAAATAAAATGATTAAACAAATAGGATAGGTTCATTTATATAAGAGCATAAAAACAAACGGGGAAATCATCACTGTGGAAAACATTGAAACAAAATTACGGGAAGAAGCGCAAAGGCTGCTTTTAGAAAAGAAGGCCGACGTGATTGTGGGTTACGAACAAGGCACGCTTCCGCTGACGGCAACACCTTGTTTTATTACGAAGCCGGAAGAAGCCGAAAAGCTTGTCTGGAATAATCTCTGCACGCAGAACCTGGCTAAGTTTGTGCATGATTTAATCACGGCACATAAGAATTCTCAAAAACGCGTAAAACCGGAAGACCGCAAGAAAAAAGTTGTAGGGGTAATCGCCCGCGGCTGCACAACGCGTTCACTTATCATTCATCTGCAGGAAAAACAATATGACCGCGGTGAGGTTTACATTATCGGTGTTCCCTGCGACGGCTATGTGGAAGGGAAAAAACTGAAGTCTGCTATCGGTGGCGCGGATATTATTGAAGGAAGCATTGACGGCGGCCAGATTAAGGTAAAAACGCAGGAAGGCGAAAAATCGGTCGCGCTTAAAGACGTTCTTTCGGATAGTTGCCGCACTTGCCGTTTTAATAATCCCATTATTTCTGATGTTATGGTGGGTTCTCCGGCAGCAGCGATGAACCCTGACGCTGAATACAATGAAGTAAAAGAATTCGAAGCCAAGCCCATTGAAGAGCGTTGGGCATACTTTATCAAAGAAATGGAAAAATGTATTCGCTGCAATGCCTGTCGGCAGGCCTGCCCATCATGCTATTGCCCCACGTGCTTTGCCGAGCAGAGCCAGCCGCAGTGGGTAGGAATTGGCGAAGACGCGACGGACACTCAGGTATTCCAATTTATGCGTCTGTATCACATGGTGGGGCGCTGTGTTGACTGCGGTTCCTGTGTGGCCGTTTGCCCGATGGGCGTTGATCTGCGCAAATTCTTAAAAAAGATTGATAAGGATTGCTGGGAATTATTTGGTAATCGTGCCGGTTCCTCTATGGAGGATATGCCGCCTTTAGGAAAATATAGCGAAAATGACAAAGAAGAATTTATTTATAACCCATAATTAAGCGTTAAATGACGGAGTTTACATGCAAACTATTTTGGAAGAAGTAAACGAGAAAATCAACGGAGTGCCCATTCAGCGTTGTTATCATTGCCGCAAATGCACGGCAGGATGCCCCGCGACGCCGTATATGGAATATAACATCAACAAGGTTATAAAAATGATTCAGAACGGCCAGCGCGAGAAAGTGCTGAAAAGTTCTACCATTTGGCTTTGCATGTCTTGTGAAACATGCATAACCCGTTGTCCCAACGAAGTGGATATCGCCAGAATGATGGATGTGCTCAGGCAGATGGCAATAGAATCCGGCATCGGCGCGCGCGAAAAGAACGTGCTGAAGTTTCACGAGGCGTTTCTATCCGGCATTAAAATGGGCGGCCGCATCAATGAGCCGATGATGATGGTTCAGTATAAACTGAAATCGGGCGATTTGTTTTCGGATGTCACCCTGGCCCCGGGCATGTTTCTGAAAGGAAAGCTTGCGCTTATTTCTCCGCGCACGAAGGATTTAAAGTCGGTAAAAGATATTTTTGAAAAAACAAAG
>JBFYYA010000062.1:0-2801 GCA_041310245.1 Syntrophaceae bacterium
GAATTCGTCATCAATTTTTATCACGGGCTTCCCCGCTTTTTTCATGGCCGGTGGAAATTTTTTAAAAGCTTTCGCCTTAACCTGCCTGGAGAATTCCTGCGCCAGCAGGCTCATGTAGTAACTGGGTGTTCTTTCCCTGATGACGTCATTTACCGCGACTATTTTTATGCTGTCGCCCTGCGCCAGGATCTGCCGGAAAATCAGATCCTCATATTCAAAAATAGTTTTTCTCAACTGCGGTACATGCACCGGATTGATAAAAGGTCCCTCATACGGCTGGCTGGGCATAACGCCGCTATCCAGTGAAAGAATGAGTCCCCTGCTGAATCTTTCTCCCGAAACATGGCCAAAACCGACCACCTGCACCGGCGCCGACCTGCTTCCCGTGACACGGAATTTTTTTGCATGGATGAGAATTTCCGCGGCATCGGACAAATTGCGCCCCAGCCTGTCTTTCCATTCATCAAGGATGGTGGAAAAAGATATTGCCGCCTCCAGCGCCTCGCACTCCTCGCGCACATAATTTTCCGCGTTTTTGGTAAGCTCCATGGCGCAAGCCGCGGAAAATTTTTTGAAATCAGGCGCGTGTCCGGAATTTTTAGCCTTTTCTATTTCGGCCAGCAACCTTCTTGCCGCCGCTGTAGTTGCAAAAGGCAGCCAGACGGCTAGGTTTACGGCATTGCCAAAATGGCGCAGCGCTCTGTTCCAGAGCATTGGTGTGAGCGATTCATCAAGGAGATATATCATCAACTGTTCATTTTCTGAACGTTCATTAAGAAATAAGGATACTTCGAGCGTCACCAGGTCAGCCAGTGCGTGCAGACCTTCCAGCGATGCCAGTTCAATATTATTTCCGTCTCCACTTTTTATTTCTCCACCGAAAGACAGAACCAGATTCTTTGCCGAATCAAAGGGAAGCGTCTCTAAAGCGGATAAATCAGCTCCAAAAAGCGGCGGATCAATAAATAGTCTCTCCCTGCTTATCTTTCTATAAAAGCGTTCCGTAACAGGCGTCATCGCGGGAAGACCGATAAATACTTCTTTTTCCGCGGGAGTTACACTCTCAAGCAGTGATAATTCCAGATCAGTTAAAAACATATTTTTATTGGAAAGCCATTTGCGGAAAGCTTGCGCTGTTTCCAGATAATCTTCTAACCTGTTCCATTCATCCTCGGTAAAGCGCTCCGTACCGAATATTGTCTTGCGGCCGATGTTATATTCCGCCAGCTTTAGAAGCAACGGCAAGAGATGGGCGGCGCGCCGGGCAGGATACGGCTCATCCGGAAATCTCTGAGCCAGAAACTCAATGAATAATAATAGTTGCTCATCGCCCGCTACTGGATGCAGTTTCAGTTTGCCACTTATTTTTCCTGTAATGTATGCGTCAACACTTTCCACACGCGGCATAATCCCGCCCAGCCGGCTGTGTATATAGTGCTGCACCGGATCTACTGCCCTCTCATTGGCACAGATTATCGTCCATGCGGAAAGGTCGGGATAATCCACGCGCAGAAACTCAATTATCTTTTGCGAATATTGTGGCACGCCGCCTCCCGGACGTTAATAATTATTTTCATCGAGATGTTACTTATGAATATTTTCATGGCTTTTTTTGTATATCTAAATTAAGTATTTGAATATCATAATTTTCACAAAAACCAATATTAATTTTCTATGAGCTATCGTCTGAATACAACGGAAAACTATCATGCTCACGAGTTAGATACTCTCGGCTGGGAGCTGACTGTCTGCAACGCGCTTTATCCTGAAAACAGCCCCTGCCGCAAAATTCTGAAAACAAATGCCTCCCTGGGAGTCAGCCTCTATCGTTTTTTGGAAAAATATATCCCTTTTCGCGCGGTGCGCGATATTCTGGAAATCGGCGGCGGCATGGGCTACCTGCTGCGTGATTTTCTGGAGCTGAATCCAAACCTTCGCGCCACGGCGCTGGATATTTCCCCTTATCTTTTAAACCGGCAAAAAGAGACACTGCAAAAATATAATGTGCGATTTATTAAGGCCGATGCTTTAAAAAAAGAAGCTGATTTTTTCACCCCCTTTGACTTGATTATCATGAATGAAAACATGGGTGATCTGCCCACTCTGATTCCTCAGAAATGCATCGTTCCTTCGCCAACAGAAGAACTTTTATTTTATCAAAATAAAGCCTCTGAACTAAATAGCAGATATTACTTAAACTTTGCCTCAGATGAAATTATTAATATCGGCGCTTTGCTGCTATTAGAAAACATCTGCCGCGCGGGGGTGAAATATATTTATTTGAGTGAGCATAGCTGCGAAGCAGCCGTTCCCGAAGAGATGCAAAAGCTTATTGATATTAAACCGACAGCAACCCCTGAAAAGATTACACTTAAAGGCCACGATGAATACACAATTAAATTTTCCTATTTGCAAAAAATTGCTGAAGTATTTAACTATAAAGTCCGACGCGGCCCGATCGCCGATTTGTTGCCCATTGAGTTTAGTGATAAGTTAACCACGATATTGCGCTTTAAAACACCGGCAACGGACGAACAGGAAATAATCCAGCAGTTCGTTTATGACCTTTATAAATATGAATATCTGATATTGACCAAATAATAGGAAAAACTCATCATGAAAATACTGAAGCTAAATATTTTTTTCAATCATATTTTTGGCAGTATCTTTTAAGCCGAAGAGATTAATTTGATTAATTCTTCCGCGTTTTCCACGGGTTTCTGGCAGGAATAATTGGTGCAGACATAAGCTTTTGTTTTGGAATCCGCGGCGGAATATTCGTTTAAAAACGGCGCAATCTT
>JBFYYA010000063.1:0-2968 GCA_041310245.1 Syntrophaceae bacterium
ACAAAAGCGTCGATAAAACTGCTCAGCGGCGCGGGATTAAAACAGCAAGGTCCTCCGGCGATAATCAACGGATGAGAGTTATTTCTATCGCGCGCATGCAGCGGTATATTTCCCATATCCAGCATATTAAGAACATTGGTATAAGAAAGTTCATATTGCAGTGAAAATCCAATTACATCAAAATCACCAAGGGGAGTTCGCGACTCAAGAGAAGACAGGGGCAGATCATGCAGGCGCAGCTGCTTTTCCCTGTCCGGCCACGGAGCAAAACACCTTTCCGCGTTAACCTCAGGCAGAGAGTTTAATATAGAATACAAAATCTGTAGGCCGAGGTGAGACATGCCTACTTCGTAGGTATCCGGAAAAGCCAGAAGAAAATTTAGAGCTTTTTTACCCTGCCGGACGGCATTGACTTCCGTGCCGAGATAACGGCTGGGTTTTTCCACCCCAAGCAAAAGTTCGTCAAACGAATATTTTGTCATATTCCTAGTCCGGCCTGAAGATATATTTAAAGGGGTTATTTTTGATATCACGCAACTTGGAAAGAGCCAGATTTGGCGCGAAGTTTGGAGAAGCAAGGTAATTTATAGAATTGTTCTTAAAAGTATCAATCAATTCGTTACGGATATCATTTTGTTTTTCGAGGGGGGCGAATGACCTTTCTTTTCTGTATTCAAAACATATTTTGTCTCCAAAAATATTTTTCACTCGCGCGAAATCATCATGATTGGTAAAAAAAGATTCTTTCAGCGCGATTTCCGTTGTGATGTATATTTCCACTTTGGTGGTATTCTGCGCGATTTGACGGGACAAATCATAAATATTCAAAGTTAATCCGTTGGCAAGGTCTATTTGCTCGATTAATTCCATCTGTTTTTTTCCTGATAAATTAGTCGCTAATTATTTTTCATAACATTTTTGCGCTTGACCTGCAACGCCAATCCTTTTATATTGCCGCAAAATTTATTGAGAGAGCAGGTTAATTAGTCCATGAGCGATGTGAACGCTGTATTGCTGATATCCTGTCCTGACGGCAAGGGCATCGTGGCGCAGATTTCAGAGTTTATTTTTAAAAACAACGGAAATATTGTCCATGCCGCTCAGCACACATCAAAAGATGACAAGTTATTTTTCATGCGTATTGAGTGGGAATTGAACGGTTTTTCGCTTGGCCGTGATGAAATTCCCGCGGCATTTACTCCTTTGGCCGAAAAGCTGAACATGAAGTGGGATTTGTATTTCAATGATTTTGTGCCACGCATCGCTGTTTTCGTTTCGCGCCATCTTCATTGCCTGCATGACTTAATTTTGCGTCAAAGCATGGGAGAGCTAGGCGCGAAAATAGAAGCGGTTATCAGCAACCACAATGACGCGCGTGATCTTGCGTTGCAATTCGGCATGAAATTCTATCATTTCCCGATTAATAAAAATAACAAAAGCGACCAGGAAGAAAGCGAATTGAAGCTTCTGCGTGAGCTCAACATCGATTTGGTGGTTCTGGCGCGCTACATGCAGATTATTACAACTAAATTTTTGGAATGTTATCCGCAAAAAGTAATTAACATCCATCATTCTTTTTTGCCGGCTTTCGCCGGGGGTAATCCTTATCAGCAGGCATATGACCGCGGCGTGAAGATTATCGGAGCGACCGGTCATTACGCTACGGAGAAGCTGGACGAAGGCCCGATTATCGCCCAGGATGTAATTAAAATATCACATCGTGATGACGTCGCGGATATACAAATGAAAGGCAAGGATCTGGAAAGAATCGTGTTGGCCCGCGCTTTACGTTTACATCTGGAAAACAAGGTGCTGGTTTGCGGCGCGAAGACCATTGTCTTTGACTAATAATTACCCTGGTTATCAAATTAGTAGGATTCTAAAAAATACAATAGGCAGATTTAAGAAATGTCGACAAATTCCGGCATTCCCGGTTTAATTATTTTATGTCAGCCCAACGAGAGTAAATCGTGCGGCGCCTGCTGCGGTCTTTATAATTACGTGGATAGCTCCCGCTCGTCACTGACATTGAGGCTGCGGGCAAGAACGCGCCGTTTTCGCGAAAACGTCAAATCACGCGAAGACATCGAAAAATACGCGCGTGAAACGATTGCCGCGGAAGATTTTCGAAAAAGATACGAAGTTATCTATTGCTGTGAGTATCTGGGTTTTTTAGATGACGAGGAAAGGAGGGTAGGGTGTCTTTTGCATCCACAGCAGAATAGAGGCTCCGATTTACGCGACGTGTCGTTTTATGGTCAGGAGCTCTGCGCGGGACATCTTTGCCCCAGTCATTATTTTATTCCTCAATCGCAGGCGCAGATATTAATAAAGATAATCGATGATTGGTATCTCTACGGCCTGTGCATCACTGATATCGATCTGGTAAAAACATATTTTCGCCTTCTTGGGGACAGGCTCGGCGAAGAGCTAAAACTTCAGGTTTTTGAAAATATACAGTTAAGAAATATTGCCTGCCGATATTTAGGCTGGAAAATTGACTGGCCGTATCGTTCGCCGGAAGTAAACAGATTGGGGAAATATTATTTTGACGGCTCCCAATATATGATCAGCCATATCGATTATGAAAAATTTGGCAGGGAAATATCCAAATTTAACTCAATATTTTTAAGTTTTTCTTCCGTATTTAACTCGGCAGACGAAATCGATGAGGCCGAGAGGCTTATCTCGTCTAATATAGAGGAATTTGTTCGTGTTTATTCCCTAAATCATTAATTATTATTGACAAATAGCGAGCACATTGGTTAATCTTCCTTAAATTAAAGCAGATAAGTAAAGAGTCACATTATGGGCGAGGAACAAAAAGAAATCCTCTATACGCAAGAGCAGATAAAAAAACGCGTTCGTGAATTGGCCGCTAAAATTTCCAAGGATTATGCCGGAAGTGAATTAATTATCATCGGCATTCTCAAGGGAGCTTTCATTTTTATGGCCGATTTAATCAGGG
>JBFYYA010000064.1:0-2637 GCA_041310245.1 Syntrophaceae bacterium
CGGCAGGAAGTGACAAAATCAGCAAGCTGCTTTTCGCTTAATCCCACGCCCGGTTCCCCGTCAAGGCGTTTGGCAACCTTGCCCTTTTCAAAATAAAGAACCGTGGGAAAAATATCGACAAAATACCTGTCGCCTATGCTTTCCTGATCATCCTGAACACGAACAAAATCAAAACCTTCGCCCGAGACATATTTCTCAAAAACGGGTAAAAAATTACGGCAAAAAGGGCACCAGGAGGCGTAAACAAGAGCAATAACTCTATCTCCGGTTTTCAATATGTTTTTTAACCCTTCTTCGCTACTGACAACGATAATTTCATCACCAACGCTCATAAATACAATCCTTATTATTTGTATAACCCTCTTTATTGAATTTTAAATCGTTTCCCGCTCATTTTTCAAACAAATAATTTTACTTTTTAAGCGGTTCTCCCTGCATAAAACGATCCTGAAGCCGTCGCATGCCATTCAGCCAACGGTCATAATCGGCGGCTTTCCGCTGCATATAGGTTTTGACTTCAGCATGAGGCAAAATCAGGAATTTCTCCTGCTTAAAACCATCGATCACGGCGAGGGCGAGCTCCTCGGACGTCATCAACCCATCAACTGCGGCTACTCCTCCGCCCTGCTTCGTCATTTCCGATTCAACAGCCTGAGGACAAAGTGCAAACACCTGTATTCCTTGATCGTGATAAGCGATAGAAACGCTCTCCGCCAGCCCTACGGCCGCGTGCTTGGTAACAGAATATGGCGCTGAACCAATCTGGCTTAGCAAACCGGCAGCAGAAGCAGTAATCATAAAGACGCCACCGCCTTTCTTGACCATACATGGAATAACAGCTCTTGCCGCATAGACATGCGACATTACATTTATTTCCCATATGCGCTGCCACGTATCATTATCCACTTCCACGCCCCCTATCGCCAATATGCCTGCATTGGAGCAGAAAATATCGACAGATCCGAAAGCTTCTTCGGTAAAGGCGACAAGCCGTTGTATATCTTTTTCTCTCCGCACGTCGCAGACTACGGCTTTTCCTTTAATCTCTTCAGCCACAGCATTTGCTCCGTCTTCATTAATATCGGCCACTATAATGGCGCGCGCGCCCTCAATGGCAAAACGGCGGCATAGAGCACGGCCTATCCCCAAAGCGCCGCCTGTTACAATAATAATTTTGTCTTTAACATCCATGTATGCTTCCTCCGCAAATTTTTATTTTCAATATTTATCATTTCTTTTCATTAGTAATATTTAGTTTGTGTTTTATAAGGCGTGCTGCAGGACAAGCACTTCCGGTTTGGCCGGCAAGTCATCTTTCCTGATCTCTACCTCGGGTTTATCCAGCCAGCGCACATTACCCTTGCCTTTGATAAATTCATCCACCGGCGCTATGGGGAAAGCGCATTTTTTTGTTTTATAATGCATGGGGATGATTACGCGGGAAGCAAGCGTATCTGTCATTTTTGACGCCTCCGCGACGTCAATCGTGAAAAATCCTCCCACGGGAAGCAAAAGGATATCCGTTTTACCTATTTCTTTGAGCAGACCTGGGTCAAGCGCGTGACCGATATCACCCGTATGCACCAAAATCAAATCATCAGCGGCTATAACAAAGATTAAATTGTTGCCTCTTTCTTTTCCTGCTGATTTGTCATGGAAAGAAGAAAACGCCTTGATCTTCAGCCCCCGTATTTCATATTCACCGGCCTTATCGATGAACGCGTATTCGCCGGCGATTGTTTTGGTGTAATTATGATCCGCGTGGTCATGACTCGTCAGGACGATATCCGCTTCCTCATCGATTTTGCCGTAAGAGAGCGCTCCGTTAAAAGCGCCTGGTTCATAAGGATCGATGATAATCCTGATCCCTTTGTCTGTCGTTATCTTGAACGCCGCGTGTCCGTACCATTTTATTTTCATGGACTATCCTCCCTGAATTTTAGAATTATTTGTTGATTGAACTTATTTCCTCCGTACAAAGATAATTCTGTCAGGACTCAAGGGAATTCTCCTCCTCCGCGCGCGGCGCAGGAGAAGTGTAAAAAATCAGTTTTTCAATGCTTTGCGCCTGCTTAGAAAAGTTGTGGTCAATTTACACCAAGGGTGATTACTTTTCAAACAAAATATAGCTGATCATTTTAACGGGAAACATTTTAATTATTATATAAGTTTGCATTATCAGATTTTAAATGCTAACTTATTTACTAAGTGATTCACACAAGGAAGTTTGCTGATGATTGAAGAAGTACGGGATCGGCTCTATCGGATTGAAGTGCCCCTGCCCAACAGCCCCCTCAAAGAACTTAATTCCTATGTATTTAAAGCGGATGAACGTAATTTAATCATTGATACCGGGTTTAACCGCGATGTCTGCTGGGAAGCAATGCAAAAAGGAATTGCCGCGCTGGATATTGATCTTTCCAAAACAGATTTTATGATTACGCATATGCACGCGGATCATTCCGGACTGGTCGCGCGGCTGGCTACTAAAACCAGCACTATTTACTTTGGCAGGATCGAAGCGAAGGTATTCGACAAGGACAACAACTGGCAAGACATGATTGATTACGCTCAAATCAACGGCTTTCCCGCGGATGAACTAATGAAGGCGCTGCACAATCATCCGGGTTACAAGTA
>JBFYYA010000065.1:0-2793 GCA_041310245.1 Syntrophaceae bacterium
GCTATCGGCGCCAACTCGTTTTTGTCAAAAGTCAGCGCCTATTATCACGACATCGGTAAGCTAACCAAGCCTCAATACTTTATCGAAAATCAACCCAAGGCCGATAACCGGCACGATAAACTATCGCCTAAGATGAGCTCTCTGGTTATTATCTCGCATGTCAAAGACGGCTGTGAACTGGCGGCAAAAGAAAAATTGGGACAGCAAATAATTAATATCATCCGTGAACATCACGGCACAAGCCTTGTAAGTTATTTTTACGATAAAGCAAAAAAGGCGAAAGAATCAAATTCAGGCAACTTATCAGATACCGATTTTCGTTATCCTGGACCCAAACCTCAAACAAAAGAAGCAGGCTTAGTCATGATGGCCGACGTCATTGAAGCATCATCACGAACTCTTTCGAACCCGACTCCGGCCAGAATCCGTTCACTTGTTCGTGAAAGAATCGAACGTATTTACATGGACGGTCAGTTGGATGAATGCGAACTGACATTAAGAAATTTAAATACCATCGCCGAATCATTTATCAAGATTCTGATGGGCATTTTTCATCATCGCGTAGATTACCCTGATACAAATTCGAAAGAATCGAACGCTAAAAAAGAAGCCGATGACTCTTCAAATAAAAAACAATCAAAAAATAGTTAAAATTGACAAACGTAAACTCCGGCTTAATCTAAAAACAATAATGAGCCATCTGGATTGTCCGGATAAAGATATTAGTGTCAGTTTTGTGGATGACGATCAAATCCGCTCGTTAAATAAATATTACCTTGGCAAAGACAGTCCCACAAATGTTCTCTCCTTTTCTATGCGTGAAAATGATTATGGTGACATCAACCCGAACGTTCTTGGCGATATTGTTATTTCAGCGCAAACGGCAAAAAAAGACGCTCGTAAAGGCGGTCTGACTGTTGCCCAGGAGATTGATTTCCTTGTGATCCATGGTCTGCTGCATTTACTTGGTTTCAATCATGAAAAAACAACAAAAGATAAAACAAAAATAATGAAACAGAAAGAAAAGGAGATTTTCTATCTTCTTTACCCGAAAACATATCTTTAAGCCGAGATAATTATTCTTATCCCTTCTTTTGTTTGCTTGACACGCGTATTTATTTTCCTTAATATACTAAAATTAAATATGGGTATATAATAATAATGTATATAATTACAGGAGGTTTGTCATGGGATCATCAATGCAAAATAAAGTTGTGCTCATCACGGGAGGAAGCCGGGGCATTGGCCGTGCCGCGGCAATAGGTATGGCCAAAGAAGGGGCTGATCTGGCAATCGCCAGCCGCAAGCTTCCTGACCTGGAAAAAGTTGCTGAAGAAATAAAAAGCATGGGGAAAAAGTGCTTAATCATTCCGGCACATGCCGGAAAATTGGAAGATATAAATAATTTAGTCAAAAAAACCTTTGATGAATACGGTAAAATCGACGTTCTGGTAAATAACGCCGCTACTAATCCAACCATGGATTCGGCAATAGATATCGATGTCCGGGCGTGGGATTCCATCATGAATCTCAATCTCAAAGGTCTTTTCTTCTTAGGCCAGGCTGTAGCGAAAATAATGAAAGAAAAAGGCGGCGGGAAAATCATCAATATCGCCTCTATCGCCGGAATAACGCCGGATATCCTTCCTGTTTATTCAATCAGCAAAGCCGGCGTGATTATGGCCACAAAAGTTATGGCGCAGCAGTGGGCGAAGTATAATATCCGCGTCAACACCGTTGCTCCTGGCCTTACAAAAACAAAATTCAGTGAATTTTTATGGAGTAATCCGGATATTCTTAAAATTGCCATGAGCAGAACGCCGCTGGGCCGCCCGGCGGAGCCGGAAGAAATGGTGGGTGCCATTTTGTTTCTTGCCTCCGACGCCTCGAGCTACATAACAGGACAAGTAATAGCTATCGACGGCGGAGTCACAATTTAAACATTGTAAAGGTCAATAATCTTGGCGCCCCAAGATCAATTTTTATTATTCATTATAAAATCATTTTGCCGTCTTTTTTGGCGGCTAAATGATCAATGAATAAATATTTTTTGATCCTCAAAGAAACCATTATTTTCATCTAGCTTTAGGGTCTGCAGTGTAAAAAATATCTTGAACTAAAAAAATAAATTTATTATAATATCAATATGAAAATAAATGAATTTTCAATTCACAAAATTACATATAAATATCTGCTCTTACATATTATATTTGCGTTGGGTGTGTTTTTTGCTGTCCAAATACTTATAACATCTAACGCATATGCTGATATATATAAGTACGTGGATGAAGACGGTGTTTTGCATTTAACCAATGTGCCTTCCGTTCCCAACGCGAAATATGTTTTGATTCTCAAAGAGAAAAGAGTTCACTTTAAATCTGATATCGACATTAACAAGTATGATCATATTATAGCCAAAGCGGCTAAAAAATATAAGGTTGATGAAGCGCTGATTAAAGCTATTATTAAGGCGGAATCCAATTTCAACCATGAGGCGGTATCTCCTGTCGGCGCTCAGGGTCTGATGCAATTAATGCCGGCAACAGCATACGCTCTTCAGGTTGAAGATGTTTTTCAACCTGAAAACAATATCGAGGGCGGTGTCCGTTACCTGCGCTACCTCCTTAATACTTACCGGGGTGATTTACGGCTCGCCCTTGCAGGCTATAACGCCGGAGAAACGGCCGTGGCAAAATACAACAATACTGTGCCGCCTTTTAGGGAAACCAGAAACTATATCAATCGTGTTATGAGTTATTACGACGAATTCAGAAAATAACAAATTTATTCACT
>JBFYYA010000066.1:0-4244 GCA_041310245.1 Syntrophaceae bacterium
GGGATATTCTTTGCGGCCGGTATTGTCGTGGCGGAACCTCTGGTTGAAGCCCTTAAGAGAACCGGAAGGGATCTGAGCACGCAAGCTGTGGCAAATCAGCTGAATAATTTGACCTTCCAGGGAATGGGTCCCAAGATAAAATGGACGGCTAATAATCATCGTCCCCCCCGTGAACTGCGCATCTGGCAGTGCGGTCCTAAGGGAGAAGTGATTGTGGTTCAGGATTGGTCTGTCAACGAACTGCCCCTGAGTTTTTAAATAATTAAGGGGATGAAATACGGTGAAGAGGGTGAGGCAACTTCAAGCGCCTCGCCCTCACACCTTGAATAGTTAGGCAATAACGAATAAACGCTTGATGAAAGAAGCAGTTATATATTGAGAAAAGAATTGCGTTTGAGAAAGAAGGAATAATATTTCATGAGTTATTTCAATGTAGAAAATTTAAGCATCAGTTTTGGTGGCATAAGGGCGGTTGACAATATCAGCTTCGGTGTAGAGAAGAATGAAATCTTCTCCATTATCGGCCCCAACGGCTCAGGGAAAACAACCATCTTTAATTTGATCAGCGGTATCTATAAGCCGGATTCAGGCACTGTGGTGATGGAAGGCGAAAATATGGTGGGTAAAACCCCGGATAAAATCGCCAAGAAGGGTATTGCGCGCACCTTTCAGAATATAGAGCTTTTTGCCAACGCCACCGTCATGGACAACCTCATGCTCGGCAGGCATATTCATATGAATACGGGAATATTCGGCGGCGCTTTTATGTTCAGTAAATTTTCTCCGGCCGCGCGTGAGGAATTGGAGCACAGAGAGAAAGTAGAAAAAATTATCGACTTTCTCGAACTGCAATCAGTGCGCGACCATTTTGTCGGCAGCCTTGCCTATGGCAAGCGCAAGCTGATAGAGGTCGGACGCGCGTTGGCCTTGGAGCCGAAAGTTATGCTTCTGGACGAACCTTCCGCGGGAATGAACACGGAAGAAAAAGATGATCTGACACTATGGATAAAAGATATTCGGGAAGATTTCCAGATGACAATTCTGCTTATTGAACATGATATGAACATGATTATGGGCATATCAGATCGTGTTTTCGCCATGCAACAGGGGCAGAAAATAGTGCTGGGAACGCCGCAGGAAGTGCAGAAAAATAAGGAAGTTATTAAGGCGTATCTCGGAGAGGAGGAAATCAGCTGATGCTGAAAGTTAGTAATATTGAAACCTGGTATGATTTAATCCGCGCGCTGCACGGAATTTCCTTCGAAATCAACGAGGGAGACATTGTTGCCCTGCTTGGTTCCAACGGCGCGGGGAAAACAACAACACTCAAGACGATTATGCGGCTTTTCTATGATTTAAAAGAAGAGCAGCCGGAAAAAGGCACGATAGAATTCATGGGCGAGCGTATTGACAGGAAAGACACTGATGAAATCGTGAAGATGGGCATAGGTTATGTGCCGGAAGGTCGCGAAGTCTTTCCTGAATTGACCGTTTTGGAAAACATTACTATCGGGGCCTATACAAGGAATGATAGAAAAGGCATTGAGAGCGATTTGGAAAATGTTTTTCACCATTTTCCCATTCTTAAAGAAAGAGTAAAACAGCAGGCCGGTTTAATGAGCGGTGGTGAACAGCAAATGCTGGCTATCGGCCGGGCTTTAATGAGTCGTCCAAAACTGCTCATGCTTGATGAACCATCGTTGGGATTATCACCTCTTCTGACACAGGAGATTTTTGGGATAATCAAAAACATCAATGAGAAAGATAAGGTAACCGTTCTTCTGGTGGAACAGAATGTTAATATGGCGCTTAAATATTCTAACTTTGCTTATCTGCTCGAAAACGGCAGAATAGTCCGAGCCGATAAACCTGAAGTTCTTCGTGAGGACGAGGATATTAGGGAATTTTACCTCGGGATTGCCACGGAAGAATCCGTTAAAGGATACAAGAGATACAGACGGAAAGTCCGGTTTCGTTAGTTTATCTGTCAAATGTCTTGAAGGATATTTCTACAAACCGTTTTTGTCTATTTATATAAGCATAAAGGGGGAAAGATAATGGCAATAGATACATTGCCCAAAGCGTTAATAAGTATTGCGGAAAAACAGCCAAAACGCATTGCTCTGAGAAACAAAGATTACGGTATCTGGCGTGATATTACCTGGGCTGAATATCTGGAAAACGTCAAGCATGTTGCCTTGGGTTTGAATGCCCTTGGCGTTAAATACCGTGATCATGTCGCGATTATCGGAGAAAACAGGCCGGAATGGCTCTATTCGGCGGTGGGAGCGGTTTGCGCCGGCGGGGCCTGGGTAGGCATTTACACGACCAATCCGGTGCCGGAATGTAAATATGTCGTCGAGCACTCTGACGCCGTGGTTTATATCTGTGAGGATGAAGAACAATTGGATAAAGCCCTGGCTTTCCGTGATCAAACTCCTTTGTTAAAAAAGCTTATCTGCTGGGAGATGGAAGGCCTGAAGCATTTTAAAGACCCGATGTTTATGAGTTTTGATGAGCTTCTGGAGATGGGCAAAGAAATTGACCGTAAAAATCCGGAGCTTTTCAAGCAACTTGTTGCGCAGGTAAAGACCGAAGACGTAGCCGGTATTATATATACATCCGGCACGACCGGTATGCCCAAAGGGGCATTGCTGACGCACGAAGGTTATCTGTGGGTTGCCGAATCCGCCAGGCAAGTGATTGAAACATTTGTTGATGATGAGACTATTTCTTTTTTGCCGCTTAACCACGTTTATGAACAAATATACGATATAATGTTTCATCTGACCACAGGACACACCGTTAACTTTACGGAAAATACGGATACGGTCATGGCCGATATGCGCGAGGTGTCACCTACATTATTTCACGCGGTGCCGCGTATATGGGAAAAGTACTATTCGGCAATTGTTTTAAAAATGGCCGATGCCACCTGGCTTAAAAGAACACTTTACGGTATCGCTGTAAGTATAGGGACGAAGTATAATAACAAAATTATCAAGGGAGAAAGAGCCGCATTGCCCCTGGCTCTTGCTTATCAGCTTTTTTATTTTATTGCTTTTCGTAAACTGAAAAAGCGCCTTGGTTTTGATAAGATACGCGTGGGCGCGTCTGGAGCGGCGCCGATTTCACACGAGGTAATCAAATTTTTCCAGAGCATTGGCATTCCCATCCGTGAAGGCTATGGCATGACCGAAACAACGGGCATCACCCATATGTCAAGCATAGAGGAATACAAAGTCGGGACCGTCGGCAAAGCGCTGCCGGGCACACAGGTGAAGATTGCCGAAGACGGCGAAATCGTTGTAAAGCATCCGGGCATCTTTAAAGGTTATTATAAAGATGAAGCAACTACCAATGAAGTTCTTATAGACGGTTGGATGCACACTGGCGATGTGGGCGTAATAGACGAAGATGGATTTCTTAAAATAACTGACCGGAAAAAGGACTTGATCATCACGGCCGGCGGTAAAAACGTTGCGCCGCAGTATATCGAAAACCTTCTGAAGTTTTCGCCGTATATCAATGATGCCGTGGTAATCGGCGATGGCAGAAAATATCTGACGGCTATTATTGTTCTTGATGACGAAAATGTGATGAAATATGCTCAGGATGCCAAGGTTCAGTTCACTACTTTTGCGAGTATGACTAAGACTCCGGAAGTAATTCAATTGATTCAGCAGGAAGTGGATAAAGTGAACCGGCAGGTTGCCCGCGTGGAAAATATCCGTAAATTCAGCATCCTTGACAAGAAACTCTATACTGAAGATGGTGAAGTAACGCCAACCATGAAAGTTAAAAGAAAATCCATTAATGCCCAGTACGGCGATTTGATTGAATCGATGTATAAAGGGGGAGATTAGATCACAGCAAAAAAGGCTGAAATTATAATTATTTAAAATCTCAGCCTGCGGATGCGAGGCCTTTGTTAAAAAGACCAAGATATG
Source organism: Syntrophaceae bacterium (assembly GCA_041310245.1). Lineage (GTDB taxonomy): Bacteria > Desulfobacterota > Syntrophia > Syntrophales > Smithellaceae > UBA4810. Next base: position 3,951 of record JBFYYA010000066.1, read on the forward strand.
AAAAAGAATAATCCCTGAAAATACTCATCTGAATTTTGTTTAGATGAGTATTTTTTTGTTAATAGCAACAAATGTGGCACCATCATTTAAACTCTTTGTTTTTCAGGTCAGCCGGCAAAAGCGACTGGCGAAATGTTCTCCCTGAATAAGGAAACGCTTTCAATGAAAAACGCCATAACCCGGTTTAATCCTTGTTATGGCGTTTTCTTTTACTGTCGAGCTTTTAACTGCTTTTTTCTGCCGTTTTATTTCTGCCGTTTGTCCTGAATTTTTCCCAGCGCTCCTCCCAGACCA
>JBFYYA010000067.1:0-2511 GCA_041310245.1 Syntrophaceae bacterium
CTACAAAAACAAAAAAAATATGTGTCCCCGGTTTTCTGGCTAATGGAATATCGGTTGGAATTAAACCCTCTGATGAAAAGGACCTCGGTTTAATATTTTCCACTACTCCCGCAAAAGTAGCGGCCGTATTTACAAAAAATTCATTCAAGGCCGCGCCGCTTATAATAAATACAGAACGTGTAAAAAGAGGCATAGCTCAGGCGATTATTACCAACAGCGGTTGTGCAAACGCCGCTACCGGAAAAGATGGTTACAAAGATGCCTTAAGTGTTTCTGCGGAATTGACAAATCAGCTGAACATTAAAGAGGAACTGGTTTTATTGAGCTCAACCGGCGTTATCGGAAAAAGACTCCCTGTTAAAAAAATTAACAGCGGCATCGGCAAGCTGGTCAAAGGCCTTAATGAATTGGGAATTGAAGACGCTCAACGTGCGATGATGACAACAGACAAATTTCCGAAAATTGCCATACGCAAGGGAACAGTAGGCGCGAAAGATATTACTATTTGTGGAATCGCTAAAGGAGCGGGCATGATTGAGCCTAATATGGCCACATTGTTAACATACGTAATGACGGACGCGTTGATTGACAATAAAGCTTTAAATACGGTTTTCCATCAGGCCATAGATTCAACTTTCAATTGTATCAGTGTCGATGGTTGCATGAGCACCAATGACATGGCGATTATTTTAGCTAACGGACTGGCCAATAATAACCCCCTGGAGAGAGCTCAGGCGCGCCTGCAGAGATTCAGGGATATGCTCTGTGATGTTTTACAGGAATTGTGCCAGGCGGTTGTTCGTGACGGGGAAGGGGCGACAAAATTCATTACTATTTCCGTTGAGGGGGCAAAATCAAGGTCTGATGCGAGGCGGGCAGCCTACGCTGTGGCCAATTCCAATCTGGTTAAAACAGCTTTTTTCGGTCATGATCCCAACTGGGGGAGAATTATTGCGGCGCTTGGTTCCGCGGGAATTCCTCTGGAAAAAGAAAAGGTTACACTTTCCATGGGGGGAATATTGGTTTTTTCTCAGGATGGCCCCACGAATTTTAACGCCAGTAAATTAAAGGATATATTCCAGAAAGATAAAATTGAAGTGCGTATAAGTCTGGGGGGCGGCGATAAATCGTATTACGTCTACACATCTGACTTATCCCACGATTATATAAAAATAAACGCAGAATACTCAACTTAGATCGCCTAAAAGAGGGAAGATATTAGATTTATTATTGTATTTATTAATATAACTTGAACATTTAGTTCATATATGTTAAGTGCCGCCAGACTTCACACACCCTTGGATTACCGGTATGTTGCTTTCTCGAAAGTTTGCCGCGTAAATTGAAGAGGGTGGAGGTAAAAAAACAAAAAAGGAGAATAAAATGTCAGCAATTTCAATGAAACTGTTACTCGAAGCCGGTGTCCATTTTGGCCATCAGACGAACAAGTGGAACCCCAAAATGAAGCCTTATATTTTTGGGGCCAGAAACAACATTTACATTATTGACCTACAACAGACGGTGGGCATGTTTCAGACTGCTTATAATTTTGTTGTGGAAAAAGTGGCTGAAGGAAAAGAAATTCTTTTTGTCGGAACAAAAAAACAGTCACAGGAAGCGATTAGAGAGGAAGCCGTGCGCTGCCAAATGCCCTATGTCAATCAGCGCTGGCTGGGCGGAATGTTAACAAATTTTGCTACAATCAAGAAAAGCATTGACCGTCTAAATACATTAGCCAAGATGTTTGAAGACGATTCAATTAAAGCCTTTCCCAAAAAGGAAATAACGTCATTACAGAAAGAAATGCAGAAACTGGAAAATGTTTTAGGCGGTATTCGCAGCATGAAAAAAATTCCTGCCGCAATATTCGTGGTAGATCCGAACAGAGAGCATATAGCGATAAACGAAGCAAAAAAGTTAAAAATTCCCATTGTCGCCATTGTGGACACTAATTGTGACCCGGAAGGCATTGATTATATTATTCCCGGCAATGATGACGCGATAAGGGCCATTAAGCTTTTCGCGTCGAAGTTCGCGGATGCTGTCCTGGAAGGGAAAAAGCGGTTTGAAGAAAAAATATCCGCTGAATCGAATAAAATGTCCGAGACGCAGACCCAGGAAAGAGAGCCAGAATCAGATATTCCCGAAAGCGTGGAAATGGAAGATTAGTTATTAGGCTCTTAAAATTCAAATAATATTAATTTTTTTTTGAAAATGTACCAGGGAGGAAAAGAAATTGGAAATATCGTCAGCAATGGTTAAACAATTAAGAGATAAAACCGGCACAGGAATGATGGATTGTAAGGAAGCGCTTATCGCTTCTGACGGTGATTTTGAAAAAGCGGTGGATTTTTTAAGGAAAAAAGGATTATCCGCGGCGACCAAAAGATCATCCAAAGCCGCCAAAGATGGAACGATCGCTTCCTATATTCACATGGGGGGACGAATAGGCGTGATGGTGGAAATTAACTGCGAAACAGATTTTGTCGCGAAAACAGAAGATTTTCAGAC
>JBFYYA010000068.1:0-5141 GCA_041310245.1 Syntrophaceae bacterium
AAGAAATTATTCGTCATTCTCTTCTATAATTAAAAGATCAAGAAATTAATGGTAAAATCGATGTGAAAGTCGTCGGTAAATCAATAACCATTGCGGAAGGAAACTTTTCAGAATAAATTCCTAATAATTATTGTGAAACTCCAATTCCGAAAGTTAAGTAACTTAAAGGTCATCTACGACTGAAATTTGCAGGTCAAATTATCCCGCGCAGCGGAGAGGGTAATATTCCACATCTTGCTTTGTGGTTCATCCCCGCAATTTTGTTATTCACCGATTATCTTGACAAGCACTCTTTTCTTTCTTTTACCGTCAAATTCACCGTAAAAAATTTGTTCCCAGGGGCCGAAATCAAGCTTGCCTTTGGTGATCGCCACCACTACTTCCCGTCCCATAACCTGTCTTTTTAAATGAGCATCAGCGTTATCTTCACCTGTCCGGTTATGCAGGTAACGGGAGATGGGTTCATGAGGGGCAAGCCCCTCCAGCCACTTTTCATAATCATGGTGAAGGCCTGATTCATCATCATTAATAAAAACGGAAGCCGTTATATGCATGGCATTGATCAGCGCGAGGCCTTCCTGAATGCCGCTTTTTTTCACGCAGCCTTCGACAGATTTAGTTATATTGACAAATCCTCGACGGCTGGGGACGTTAAACCATAATTCTTCGCGATATGTTTTCATAATCAATGCCTTTTTTTGTGGAACTCACATACTAAATGCTGCAGCACTTGTCAAAACAAAATAAAAAATACAGGGATTTATTTATAAAGACAGCAATAAGCAATTAACTTTACAAGGTTATGGCCATGTGTTATTAATTCAAACAATTGCATAATATAGGAGAATAAATATGTCCGGCCATTCCAAATGGAGCACAATAAAAAGAAAAAAAGGCGCGATTGATGCCAAACGCGGTAAGATATTTACCAAGATCATTAAAGAAATAACCCTCGCGGCAAGATTGGGAGGAGGCGATATCGAAGGAAACTCAAGACTCCGGCAGGCAGTTGCCGCGGCCAAAGAAGAAAATATGCCCAAAGATAATATTGAAAGGGCGATCAAAAAAGGTATCGGCGGTGGTGAAGGCGCGGCAAATTTTGAAGAAGTGACCTATGAAGGCTACGGTCCCGGAGGTGTGGCGGTTCTTGTTGAAGTGATGACGGATAATAAGAACAGAACAGTGGCGGAAATCAGGCATATTCTTTCCAAGCATGGCGGAAACTTGGGTGAAAACGGATGTGTGTCCTGGATATTTTCCAAAAAAGGAAGCGTTGTTATCGACAAAAAAGAGATTGAGGAAGATGCTTTGATGGAACTAGCTTTAGATGCCGGAGCGGACGATGTTAAAAGTGAAGAAGATGAATACGAAGTAATTACTTCACCTGCCGCCTTCGAAGCGGTAAAAAAGACGCTGGATGACAAAGGGATAAAGCACTTGGAAGCGCGCATCGGCATGATTCCCTCAAATACGGTAAAGCTGGAGGCTGGCAAAGCCGAGCAAATGCTTAAGTTGATGGAAAAGCTGGAAGATAACGATGACGTGCAAAACGCTTATGCCAATTTTGATATCGATGAAGATATCATGGAAAAGTTAAGTTAGAAACAGAACTATTATTTTTACGGAATATAATTTGAGAATTTTAGGTATTGATCCAGGAAGTCATATTACGGGATATGGTGTTATTTTTAAAGAGGGTAATTATTTAAAGCAGATTACTTATGGAGAAATCAAGCCGAAAAAAGGCGCTAATTTATCTGATGTATTAATAGAAATATATCAGCGGCTTTCTGAGGTGGTAACAAAAACAGATCCGCAATCTATTGCGCTGGAAAATATTTTTTACGGTAAAAATGTCCGCAGTTTGATTAAGCAGGCTCAGGTAAGGGGAGTGGCTATTTTTTCCGGAGCTGATAAAGGCATACCAATTTACGAGTACTCACCGCTGGAAATAAAAAAAGCTGTTGTCGGTTACGGCAGGGCGGAAAAAAGGCAGGTGCAGGCAATGGTAAAAGCAATTTTAAAACTACCCATGTTGCCTCCCGCGGACGCGGCGGATGCCTTAGCTGCCGCTATTTGTCACGCTAATTATTCAAAGAATACAAAGGTATAGGATGATTGCCTTAATCAGCGGCAAAATTGCTTACAAGGGAATTTCTCACGTTGTTATTGACGCGCACGGCGTTGGATATCGTGTTATTATACCGCTGACGACTTTCTATGAACTGCCGGAAACTGGGAATGACATCACTTTACAAGTATACACGCATGTTAAGCAGGACGGAATAAATTTATTTGGTTTTTATACAATTCAGGAAAAAGATATCTTTGAACTGATGCTTTCGGTAAGCGGAATTGGCCCAAAAATGTCCATAAATATACTATCCGGTATTTCAGTTCCGGAATTGATCAAAGCGATTGCCGGTGGTGACGTTAAAAAGCTGATCAGTATTCCCGGGTTGGGTAAAAAGACAGCGGAGCGTCTGATTCTGGAATTGAAGGAAAAAATTGTTAAAAAGATGACGCCGGAAGATGCAGCGGCAGGTGCCGACGCGAGAAAAGACGAAGATATTGTGAGGGACGATGTTCTTTCCGCGTTGGTCAATTTAGGATACAAAAATAATATAGCCCAGGATGCTCTGGATAAAGTAATTCGGGAATCAAAGCAGGAGCTGGCAATGGATCAGCTGCTCAAAATGACATTAAAAATTCTGTGGAATTGAAGTATTGTTTATGAGCGATCAAATCAAAAATCCTTTAATTAATGCTGCCTGCGATGACGAAGAATATAAATTTGATGTTAGCTTGAGGCCGGTTAAATTAAGCGATTATATCGGTCAACAAAAGATCAAAAGTAATCTGGATATTTTTATACAAGCGGCAAAGAAAAGAAGAGAGTCTTTGGATCATGTGTTGTTGCATGGGCCGCCTGGTTTGGGAAAAACTACTTTAGCCTACATCATTGCCCGGGAAATGGGTGTGGATATCAAAGTAACCTCAGGGCCGGTTATTGAACGCCCCGGTGATCTGGCGGCTATTCTGACCAACATGCAGCACAATGAAGTGCTCTTTATCGACGAGATTCATCGTCTTTCACATGTAGTGGAAGAAATATTATACCCGGCGATGGAAGATTTTCACATCGATATTTTGATAGGGCAGGGGCCTTCCGCCAGGTCGATGAAACTTGATATTCCCAAATTCACTTTGGTGGGAGCCACGACACGCGCCGGATTATTAACTTCACCGCTGCGTGACCGTTTCGGCATGCATTTCCGTCTGGAATTTTATTCTCCTGAAGAATTAGCGATTATTATAAAGAGGTCAGCCGCAATTTTAAAAATACAAATTTCAGATGCGGGCGCGGGGGAACTTGCCGGCCGCGCGCGGGGTACACCACGCATAGCCAACAGACTGCTCAAACGCGTCCGCGATTACGCGGAAGTAAAGTATGAAGGAAAAATAAATGATAAAATAGCGTGCGAAGCGCTGGATTTGTTTGAAGTTGATCAAAAAGGATTTGATCAGATGGACAGGAAGCTTCTTTTAACCATCATAGAAAAGTTCAACGGCGGACCCGTGGGGTTGGAAAGCATTTCCGCGGCTATGGGTGAAGAAAAAACGACAATCGAAGATATATATGAGCCCTATCTTATTCAGGAAGGATATCTGCAAAGAACAGCAAGGGGAAGAATCGCCTCCGCTAAAGCATACGAGCATTTTGGCATCAAAAATTCGAATGCGCAGAAGGATTTATTTTAACTTCCCGTGATTTAACCTGAGGCAATAAGGTTATGAAATTGTTAATGCACATTTGTTGCGGTCCATGCACAATTTATCCCTTGAAAGAATTGCGTACTAAAGGATTTGATGTAACCGGTATTTTTTATAATCCGAACATTCATCCATATCAGGAATATCAAAAGAGAAGCGCAACGCTTCTGGAATACGCGCAAAAAGCGTATTTAAATGTTATTTGGTCAGAGGCTTATCCGATGGAAGAATTTTTAAAGCAGACAGCTTTTATGGGCAGCGATAGATGTATTTACTGCCTATCGGAGCGATTGAGATATACCGCTGAGGTCGCCGTAAAAGATAAGTATGACGCCTTTACCAGTACTTTGCTGTATAGTAAATATCAAAAACATGATATTATTCAAGAACTTGGGTATGAATTTAGTGGAAAAACCGGAGTAAGTTTTTATTATCAGGATTTCAGAGTTGGTTGGTCGGAAGGCGTTAATATATCAAAGGAAATGCAACTTTATCGTCAGCCGTATTGCGGTTGTATTTATAGCGAAAAGGAAAGATTTTATAAACAACAATTATAATAAACAGACTGTGGCAAATAAGCCACACTAGGTTTATTTATACGGTATCTGAAGCCGACTCATTTAATATTATATCAATAATATCAACTATTTATATTTTAGCAAACAAAAAATGAAACTGGTATGAGATTTGCTGTTATATTATTCAAATAACAGGAAAAGAATTATGTACTTACAACGTACTTTAAATAAAGAAATAAATTGTTCCAGTATTGGATTGCATACAGGGCGAAAAGTTAAAATGAAAATAAAGCCGGCGGAAGTTGATGCCGGAATTATTTTCAGGCGCAGGGATTTGCCAGATATACCGGAAATTCACGCGAACTTTAATAGTGTGTGCGATACAACATTGGCAACTTCCATAGGAACCAATGGCACGAGAGTAGCAACTGTAGAACATATTCTTTCTGCTTTTTGCGGAATGGGTGTGGATAACGCCATTGTTGAATTAGATTCTTTTGAAGTGCCGATAATGGATGGTAGCGCGCTTCCTTTTGTTAATCTGCTTAAAGAAGTAGGTACTCACGCCCAGGATAAAGCCAAACGAATGCTTTTAATAACAAGACCTGTTTCTGTTAATGAAGGAGAAGCAAGCGCCTCATTTTTACCTGCTGATGAATTTAAAATTACTTATGAAATTGATTTTAATCATAATGTGATTGGCAAGCAATCATACAGCATGAATTTTTCTGATGAAATATACGAACAAGATATATGTTCCGCCCGTACATTCGGTTTTTTAAAAGAGGTGGAATATTTACAGGCCAGGGGATTGGGACTGGGAGGTTCGCTGGAAAACGCGATAGTTCT
>JBFYYA010000069.1:0-4938 GCA_041310245.1 Syntrophaceae bacterium
GATTCCGCTATTACCATCGGCGCCTTCCTGATGCTTTGGGAAATCATAACAAGGCGAAGTAAAACAAAAGGTTCATAATTTGGTATTGCAAAATTATCAAAGGCCAGATGTTTGTTGCTGACAGCAAAAAAACATTCGAAAATATAAATCAACTTATCCGATATTTAGAAATATTATTTCTCAAAAGTAAAATATTTGCAGACAAAACTATTGCAAAAAATTATTATTTTGCATCTTGCACAAACCAGATGATTGTAATAGATGTCAAGATATTAACAAATGGGTATTTGTACTTTTTATCAAATTTTTAAATACGTTCTTATAATACGAAAGGAGAAAAAATGAACCGCTGTGTATTTTTCCTGTTGGGATTAATTGTTTTTTTATCTTTTAACTTTGAGACAATGGCTACTGATGTAAAATTCAGCGGCGAGTTTTACGCGGGGGGCATATATCTGGATGAAACATCATTCAGGAAAAACGATGACTCTTCCGCCTCAACCGCTTTTTACTTTCAAAGATTGCGCGTTCAGACGGAATTTATTGTTTCGCCGGCGTTAAAACTGGTTACCCGCTTCGATGCGATGGAAAGAGCTTGGGGCGCCCCGAGGTCAAATGCATCAACCAATAATCCTGATTCTCTATCAGCAGGGACAACTGCGGAAAATGAAAACATCGCCTTTGACTGGGCATACATTCATTACGCGTCAAAAATAGGGCTCTGGCGCGTGGGCTACATGCCAGACGGCGCCTGGGGCACGGTCTTTGCCGATACAACTGTACCTGCAGGAGTTATATCCTGGAGCTATACTGCCGGACCATGGTATTTTATCGTCAAAACAGTCAAGCTAAAAGAAAATAATTACACGGCAAAAAACACCACCGCAACAGCTTCAGATGTGGATGCAGATAAATACGCGGCAGCGTTTAAGTATACCTGGAAAGGCGGCAGCGCGGGAATTCTAGGGGGCATCGGACGCGACGCCTCCAATAAACCTGCTGCCCATTACCTTACCTTAACTTACAGTTTGACGCCTTACGTTATCGCAAAGATCGGGCCGGTCAAGCTTCAGGCGGAAGTTTCTTATGCTTGGGGAAAACTGCGTGATTACGACAACTCCACGAGTGATATAAAATTAAAAAATCTGGCCGCTTTTGTCGATGCCGTAGCTGATTTCAATATGTTCTACGTAGGCGGAACTTTTGCTTACGTCTCCGGTGATAAACCTGGCACCACTGATAAATCCGAAGGCGGCCGAATCAGCGGCGGGGCGGATTGGAATCCCTGCCTGCTTCTGTGGAATATTGACCGCAGTTACTGGGCAGGCGCCATAAGCGGTCACAGCGGATCGTCCAATGCCAGCGCCATGTCCAACGCATGGTTCGGGCAATTAAGAGGAGGAGTGCGTCCGATAAAAACTCTGGATATAATGGCCTCCGTATCTTATGCCCAAGCCGATCAAAAGCCATGGGCTACAACCAGCGAACCCACCAGCGTTTATGTGAAAAAAGATTACGGAGTGGAAGTGGATGTCTTGGCCACTTACAAAATCACCAACAACTTGTCTTATATGCTGGGAGGCGCGTATCTGTTCACCGGAGATTATTTCAAGGGCGCGGACACAAGCGCTAAAGTCAGCGATAATTACCTGCTGATCAATAAGCTAACACTCGTTTTCTAAAAATGTCAGCAGAAGGCTGTTTACGCGGCTAAAAACAAAGGGAGGCTAGCTATGAAATCAAAAACATTATTTTTTATATTTATTACTGCGATGATTTTTCTTGCTTTGAACGCTCAGGCGGCGGATAACAAATTCCCGGAAAGGCCGATTACATTACTTGTTGGGTTTTCGCCGGGAGGAAGTATGGATTTAAGCGCGCGGGCACTGGCCGCTTCGGCAGAAAAAATTTTAGGTCAACCGGTGGTTGTGGAAAACAAACCGGGCGGCACCGGAATGGTGGCGCTGGCGGCGTTATTGGCACAAAAACCGGACGGCTATACTCTTTGCGCCACGCCCAGCTCCGTTATTATCCGCGTCAGCCAGATACAAGAAGCGCCTTTCAAACCATTTTCCAGTTTCCGGCCAATAATTGGTTTCACTGAGCCGCAACTGGGCATCGTTGTAAAAAATGAAGCTCCCTGGAAAACATTAAAAGACCTGGTCTCCTATGCTAAAAAACATCCAAACAAATTAAAATACAGCACAACCGGCGTGGGCAGCACCACGCACGCCGCCGTGGACGAAATCACCGCAAAACAAAAATTACAGATGATTCATGTTCCCTACAAAGGAAGCATGGAAGCATTAACCGCTCTTCTGGGAGATCATGTCGATTTTGCTTCCCTTACCACGGAATTGATCCCTTCCGTGAAATCGGGGCAGACACGGCTTCTGGCCGTAATCAGCGAAAACAGATCGCCCATTTTTCCTGATGTTCCCACTCTCAAAGAATTCGGATATGACTTTGCCAATGACGCGATTTTCGCCGTTGTCGCTCCAGCCGGTATCCCCGCGGACGTTGCGAAAAAACTTGAAGACTCTTTCGCGGCGGCAACAAAAAGCAAGGAGTATCTGGACTCCCTGGATAAAATCGGCATGATCCCAACCTATTATAATGGGGATAAGTTCAGCGAGTTTTTAAGGATATACTGGGGAAAAATAAACAAGCATTTAAAAGCCACAGGAATAATCAAGGAAGCGGCTACGGCTCCTGAATAATTATTTTTTTAAAAACTGCCGACCAAGGATAACAGTGGATAAAAGAAACGTTTTCAGCAGTGTTTTTTTTATTTTAATAGCCGCATTTGTCTTGGTAACTTCAACCGGGCTGGGGATCGGTCAGCTGAACAACCCTCGGCCCGGTTTGTTCCCTTTTACAGCAAGCATTTGCTTAATAGTTTTCTGTGTAGCATTGCTCGTCGATAATTTCCGCCACAAAAATTCGCTGATTACTCTGGCGGGTTTATGGCAAGATTCTAATTGGCGTAAGAACATTATTGTCATAGCTGCTCTAATTATTTACACTATTTTCTTGGCTGTTATCGGATACATTCCCGCAACCTTTGCTTTGATGATCGTTTTATTCATCATAGAAGGAATGAAAACATGGTTGGCAATTGCCAATTCCGCGCTGGCCGTCACTGTCAGTTACGCTTTATTCCAATATATTTTAAAAATACCACTGCCCCGATCAATATGGGGTTTATGATCGGAGTATTTTTTGGAAGCTTTGAACAGTTTACTCTACGGTTTTTCCGTAGCCTTTGAGTTTCATAATCTTATACTTGTCTTCGCCGGATGCTTACTGGGAACACTTATAGGCGTTTTACCCGGCATTGGTCCGGTAGGCGCCATTTCTATTTTATTGCCACTTACTTTCCAACTTCCGCCGGCAGGGGCTATTATCATGCTGGCGGGTATCTATAACGGCGCGATGTACGGCGGTTCGACAGCTTCCATCTTAATCAATGTACCCGGCGAAGCGGCATCGGTAGTAACATGTCTGGACGGCTATCAAATGGCCCGCCAGGGGCAGGCTGGCGCCGCCTTAGGCATTGCTGTTTTTGGCTCTTTCATCGCCGCAACGATTGGCCTCATCGGATTACAACTGATGGCCGTGCCCCTGTCGTCTTTAGCGCTGAAATTTGGACCTCCCGAATACTGCGCGATTATCTTGTTAGGTTTTACCTTTATCGTTTATCTGGCCCAGCGTTCCGCCGTCAAAGCCGCAATCATGACGCTTGTCGGTTTAATTTTGGGAACAATCGGACTTGATCCCATAACGTCACAACCCAGAATGACATTTGGCATCATTAATCTGTACGAGGGGCTACATGTGGCTCCTCTGGCGATAGGATTATTTGGCTTGGCGGAAGTGCTCAACAATTTGGAAAAAAGCGCCCCTGAAAAACTATTGAAGGTAAAAATCAAGAATCTCTTTCCGCGTAAATTGCACTGGCTCAAGGCAAAATGGGCGATCCTAAGAGGCACTATAATTGGTTTTTTCATGGGCATATTACCGGGTGGCGGACCAGTTCTTTCCTCCTTTATTTCTTACGGCGTAGAAAAAAGAGTATCTAAAAATCCGGAAATGTTCGGTAATGGAGCGATAGAAGGAGTGGCCGCGCCGGAATCCGCCAACAATGCCGCCGCTTCTACTTCTTTTATCCCCTTATTGACGTTGGGGATTCCGCCCAACGTAGTGCTGGCTGTTTTGTTCGGCGCTTTTTTAATCCATGGGATAACACCCGGCCCGCTTTTGATAAAAGAACATCCGGAGATATTCTGGGGTATAATAGGCAGTTTGTATATAGGCAACATAATGCTGCTGGTGATAAATCTGCCTTTAATTCCCCTTTGGGTGCAGGTTTTGAGAATTCCCGATAGAATTCTTTATCCATTAATAATTCTTTTTTGCATTATCGGCGCTTTTTCCATCAACAATAATATTTTTGATATTGCCGTCATGTTTATTTTTGGGATCGCCGGTTATCTTTTGAGGAAATTCGAATATGAGTCTGCGCCGTTGATTCTGGCTTTTGTTCTGGGACCTATGTTTGAAGTAAACCTGAGGCGTTCACTTTTGATGTCGCAAGGAAGCTTTACTATATTTACAGCCCGCCCCATGGCGCTCTCGGTGCTGATAATTTGTTTTATCATAATAATCTTTTTTATATATCAATCACCAAAGAAAACGCTGGATAAATATTATAAACAATTGTGATAAAAAATCCCCGGAAGTTGCCTGCCCTTCCGGGGATTAATTTCTTTCAGAGAAAGAGTCTTCTAAACTAGAAAGTCAATGTCAGCTTATTGATGACCATAAAGTTATCTTGGACTTGATTGGCGGCGAGATTGCGTTTGAAGTAATCGCCTGTCCATAGATAACCCGCGCCCAGCATATAGGAGAGATTGTTGGTTATCTTATAGGTGGCAG
>JBFYYA010000070.1:0-2599 GCA_041310245.1 Syntrophaceae bacterium
CAGGAAATTTCCCATTTGCGCACCAGCAATGCGGCTGATATGGCCTTTTTCTCCCATGCACAAAGCGATTATGTTTTGTGACCTTTTGCGCGCGTGAGGGATCAGGCCGAGCACCCTAAAATTATCTTCATGCTTACTCGCGTATGTTACTATCTTTACCACGGCCGGTTTTTCTTTGGCGCAGTTCTGAAATATCTCTTTTAATTTAGCCAGCGAAGGCGTCTTTTTAACGTCATGATAAGAGATAATAATTTTTGTTTTATTGCCGCGCCGCGCGCATAAACTTTTTAACTGGCCGATGGCCTTTTTGCCTTCCGCCAGTTCGATGTCGATGAAATTAGCGCCCAGGCTTATTGCTTCTTGCAGTATGCTTAATTTTTGCAATTTTTTCTTTGCGGATGCCGCTTTGCCGCTTTTTATCGCGTTAAGCGCTTCTTCTTTTTTGCGGCAGGTCACGATTATTTTTACATCGGGAGAAACGCGGCGGGCGTCACTGATTAATTGCCGCAGATTGCCGTTTGCGATCAAATCCATTCTCAGCTCGACGCAATCAGCGGCAAGGCAGCCTCTTTGCACAGCGCGCAGAGCTTCTTTATTTGTGGATGATGTTATGGGAACGCAAATCATAATCTGCCCTGCGCTTTCGGATATGAACCTAAAATCCTGAGCAATGTTGTTTTTTCCTTCAGTTCGTTCAAACAGGCCCGAGAATGTTCATCATTAACATGTCCGAGCATATCCACAAAAAAGAGATATTCCCAAAGCCTTTCCTTGACCGGATGAGATTCTATTTTGGCAAGATTAATATTGCGGCTGGCGAAAGAGTCGAGAGCGCGATGCAACGCTCCCGGAGAATCGGGCGTGGCAAAAATGAGAGATGTTTTATCATCGCCGGTTGGTTCGCTTTCTCCCCGGCCGATTACCAGAAACCTGGTCATGTTGGAGGAGTTATCTTCGATGCCTTCCGCGAGAATGTTTAATCCGTAAATATGAGCGGCCAGCGCGCTGCCGATGGCGCCCTCGTCTTTTTTGTCGCGAACCATCTGCGCTGCCGCCGCGGTACTGTCCGCTTCGGCGAGTACGCAGTTGGGCAAATTGGTTTTTAGCCAAACCTGGCACTGTGCCAGCGCGTGAGGGTGCGAATAAATTTTTTTAATATCCGCGATGTTTTCCGCGGATGAAATCAGACATTGGCTGATGCGCAGATAAATTTCCGCGCGTATTTTTAAAGACGAGGTAATTAATCTGTCCAGCGTGATATTCACCGAACCCTCCAGAGAATTTTCCACGGGAACAACGCCCCAGTCGATGGCTTCTTTTTCCACTTCGTCAAAAACACGCGCGATGCCGGTTTGCGGGAAAAAACGGCTTGATTCGCCGAAGTGCATTCGCGCGGCCAGATGTGAGAAGGAAGCCTCCGGGCCTAAAAAAGCGACCGTCGTCAGTCTTTGCAGGCTGCGCGAGGCGGAAATGATTTCCCGGAAAATTGACGTGACCGATTTGCCGGGCAGGGGCCCCGCGTTTAGTTCCTGCAGATAGCCGTGCACTCTCGCTTCCTGCGCCGGATCGTAAACATCTATTCCGTCTTCTCCTTTTACTTTCCCTATTTCCCGGGATATTTGCGAGCGTTCATTCAAAAGACGGATAATATCCCGGTCTTTTTCCTTCATTTTTGTTCTAAGTTCTTCCAATCGTTTAAGCGTCATAATTTCATCTCCTCAATGACTTCGCCGATAATCTCTTTATCCAAGCCTCCATTGATAAATGGCATGCCTATTTTCTTTAACAAAACAAAATGGATTGTGTCACCCTTTTTTTTCTTGTCCATTTGCAGGCGTTTTATGATTTCCTCCGCCGGCAGAGATGCGGGAATCTTTACCGGCAGGTTCGCCAGCCCGATAAGCTTTTCGATGCGCTGTGCCTGGCCCGCATCAAGATAGTTCTTTTTCGCGGAAATTCGCGCGGCGGCAATCATACCCAGAGCCACTCCTTCACCATGTGATAGTTTGTAATCAGATACTGTTTCCAGCGCGTGTCCCAGCGTATGTCCGTAATTAAGAATGCGACGCAGTCCCTGCTCGCGTTCATCGATTTCAACAATCGCTTTTTTAATGCGACAGCAGTTTTCCACGATTTTCAGCAGCATCGTCGGATCTTTCTGCTTTACCGCGTCCATATTTTCTTCCAGGAGCTGAAACATTTTTTCGTCATCGATAATACCGTATTTGATAATTTCCGCCAGTCCGTTTTCGAATTCTTTCGCGGGTAAAGTGTTTAAAAAATTCAAATCCGCGAATACCTCGGCCGGCTGATAAAAAGTTCCCAGCAGATTTTTTCCCGAAGGCAGGTCGATTGCCGTTTTGCCGCCGACGGCGCTATCCACCTGCGCGACTAATGACGTGGGAATTTGCACGTAAGGAACGCCGCGCATGTAAACCGACGCGATGAAACCTGTCATGTCTCCCACCACGCCGCCGCCCAGAGCAATCAGGCACGTTGCCCTGTCCGCGCCAAGTTTAAGCAATTTGTCCGAGTTATCCAGGATCGTGCCGATATTTTTGGACGCTTCTCCCGCGGGGAAATCGATCAGGTCGGCGTT
>JBFYYA010000071.1:0-3994 GCA_041310245.1 Syntrophaceae bacterium
GCCATAAAAATCACCACCGTCGTTATTTCACATCAGACCCGCGATATTCCGCTGAAAAAAATCCGCAAGGATCTTATCGAAGTAGCACGAGAGGTGTTGGGTAAAACGGGAATGCTTTCCAGCCACACGGAATTTTTTATCAACCCCACCGGTAAGTTTGTCATTGGCGGCATAGCGGGCGTAATACGCGGCGGAACGGTCAACCTTGGAAGGATCCTTGCCGGAAAAAGCGCCGCCGCCGTGAGAACCTACTCCGCCGTAAGAATCAACGATAATCTTGCGGCCGGTGACTCCGGAATCGCCGCAGGGGCCGCCAACGACAAACTTGCCGGTGGGGTTGATAAAAAATTCTGTCTGGTTGGCCAACATTCCTGTTTTGCCAAGTACCTGCTGGGCGACATCTATCAGGTCTTTACGTATTCGCTTCAGCGGAATATCACGGGTCTGATGTGAAATAACGACGGTGGTGATTTTTATGGCTTTACCGTCTTCGTGCAGCACGCTTACCTGAGCTTTGGAATCGGGGCGCAGATATTCAATTGCGCCTGATTTGCGCAGGCGGGTTAACTCCTCCAGCAGGCCATGCGCGAAGATGATCGGCGCCGGCATCAATTGAGGCGTGGAGTTGGACGCGTAGCCGAACATCATGCCCTGATCGCCCGCGCCTTGATCCTCAACTCGTTCACGGCAGACACCCTGGTTTATATCAGGCGACTGGCCGTGAATGGAAGTAACATAGTTGAAAGTATCCCAACTGAATCCTTCAGCAGGATCATCGTAGCCGATATCTTTCACGACCTGACGCGCGATTGTCTGCGAATTGATTTTATTCCAGTTTTTGCAAGTTATTTCTCCGAGATTGACGACAAGATTCGGCCCCACGGCGGTCTCGCAACCCACGTGGGCGTATTTATCCTGCTCCAGGCAAGCGTCCAGGATAGCGTCGGAAATCTGGTCGCAAACTTTGTCGGGATGGCCTTCGGAAACTGATTCTGAAGTGTAAATGTGTCTTGTTGTTAATTTACTCATAATATTCCTTCCTTGTTTATTCCTTTTTAATTTATTGTGCTTCTATCGAGCCGGTTATTAAACAAAAAGCCCGTGCCATTTAGGCAACGGGCTCATTTTTCATTTCACTCCGGCCTTTAGCACATTTATATAGCGGAGCAAGTAACCTGAGTAACTGACCGCTTTGGAGGGAACATTAACAGATAATAAGCAAAAGTCAAGGTGCTTAATTAACGGAGTTTTTGATGGGAAAAATTAAATTATTCAGGCGCTTGCAAGCTTGTAAGTGCATTGGCGTATTTGCAATAATCGCAGTCTGGCCCGGAGGAGGGCAGTTTTTCCGAATGCAGGCAGGCGACGGCTTGTCTGAATGCGCATCGTATAGATAGATTTTTAGTGCGGCCCGGATTGTAATATTTGGACATAATTTTATAATATCAGTTGTTAGTAATTAAGCTTTTTAAGCAGCATTATATTTATTAATAATCATCACTATAATTCGGTCAATAATCGATATTTATTTCCAGCCGCGCGGGATTGTGCCTTTAGTTTATAGTCCCGGTTCCGATGAGTTTTCATTAATTTTTTCCAGAAGATTCCACAGCTCTTTGATTTCCGGCAGCATTTCCCATTCTTCCGGCGTGGTGGAATATTTCTCGCCGTTGTTCAAAAACCTGTAAAAATGCACCGTGCAGCCCCGGTATTCTTTTTTGTCTTTGGCCCATCTGGTGTAGCTGCCGGGAAAAATACCCGCGATTTTCCAGCCAAAGCGTTTAAACCAGATATACTGCGTGATGTTTTGCCATGTTTCACAAAAGACGGTGACATACTCGGCGCCTGAATGTTCAAACCATTGATATATTGAAGCTAGGCTCGACCAGATACGCGAAGATATTTTCCCCTTGCGGTAATCGGGATGAATGGCAAAAAAACTTGCTTCAATCTGCAGGTTCTGGTCCCATTTTGTATAGATACTGGACATTACAATTTCCCCGGTTTGCAAATCTTCTCCCACCATGATGGCGTGAGGCCTGTTGACAGAATGCTCTGCCCAGTCATCACCGAACGCGACTCGTCCCTCATATTCTTCCGGATGCAGAATCCATTCATGGACGGAACCGTATACTTCAGGATAAGAAGCGCGCCACAATTCGGCCACCGAGTCCATATCTTTTCGTGTAATTACCCTGAGCTTTAAGTGAGAGTTGTCCGGCGCCGTGTAATCTATTAAAGGCCAGACAACTTTTTTATCCCTGATTTCTCTTAAACTGCAGGATTTTCCCATTTCCTTGTATGGATGGTATGGCTTCATGTCGAGCTGTTTCATAGAATCATCCCTTTATATATTTATGAAATAAGAACTTATATTTTTCGAAGTGTTGTATTCCACCAATCACTTTTTATGTCAACGCTCAACTGGGTCTATCCCGGCCACGCATTTTCCAGACCGCTTTTGTTTTCTGTTAAGAGCCGCATGTAGTCGAGCTCCAGCCGGATCATTTCCTCATCTTTTTGCCGCAGCCATTCGGCAAGCCAGGCAAAACGCAGCGCCACAATAAAGTCCACCAGATAGTGCCAGCTTGCTTTTGAGATGATTTTCACTTCTTTCATCTCGGCAATAAAACTTTTTACCAGATCGCCGGTCAGAGCTTGCGGGTCTTCCACGCCGACACAGCCGATTAAAAGAGCAGCGTCATAAAGTTCGCTTTTGCAGCCGGAGAATTCCCAATCAATGACGCGTTTAATATCGCTTGCCGACCAGATGATATTCAGCGGATGATAATCGCCGTGGCAAAAGGCCACGGGTAGCTTTTCATAAGCCGGCAGAAAATCTTTTTCCAGAAAACCGGCAACGCTGTTGATTTCGGCGCTGATATTCTTGTTGTAGAGATTAATTTCGCGGATTAATTTGTAGATATAATTTTTTAGCGAAAAAACATCATCCGCATTGACCGAAAGCAGATTTTTCGCTTTACCGCGCAGCTCGATGAGAAAAACGGCCAGCGCCTTGCCGCGCCATTGTTCGTACATATAGGTTTCTCGATTAAGCGAGATTCCCTCCGCGAAAGGAGCGATCTGCCAAAAATTATTTTGGTATTTGATAATAATTTCTTCTTGTTCATTAGCCAGGTAAGGCTGAATACGGGAGAGATTATTTCGGGATAAAATATCAAGTGTCGCGGCAATAGTTTTTTTCCGTTCAAGAAAATTTTCGGGAATTTGTTCCAGTAATAAATATCTGCCGATTTCGTCTTCCAAAACAACGCGGAAAAGCGAGCGTTCCGGGCTTCCCTGGACGGAAATATCTTTATGTAATTTTTTAAGGTTAATCTGCCAGAGCTTTGCCACGGCTTTTAAATTTTCTTTATTAAGATTTTTCGAAGATGATAGAGTATTCATACAAATATTATTTTGTCATTTGGATCCGCCTTCAGGCGGCGCGGCAATCTAATCTTTTTTGCTATTCCTCGGTGCGACCGGAGAATATGGCATTTCAATTCCTGCAGATATTTTTTATTTGCCGCGCTTTCCATCGGTTTAGCGGATTCATCAAGGGCGGCATTACGCTTGGCGCCGCCTCCGAAACTATAAGCTGTGGCAAGACGCGTCGTGAAGCTTTAATCCGTTTATCCTTTGCCTGATAAAGAAAATAAGAGGAAGCATTTACAAAGATATCCCTCGGAAACATCCCCGCAATATTTTTAAAGCCGTATTTTTTAAATCCTTCCCGGATAATCGTGGAACAGCTATTCGTCAATATATTAAAATCCCTGTATTTTTCGGAGTTTTTCGGATCGGGCGGTGTGTTTTTTATTGTTTCCAGCTGTTCGTGAAATATTTGCGAGAGCTTTTTTACATCCAGGCCGGTAATTTTCAGAACATGAATTGTCCGCATGAAAAGCCGCCCGAACTTGTCGTAATAAGGCCTTTGCGGATCATCAACGTTGTATCTGCCCAAAACGGGATGAGGCGCGAACTCGCCCAG
>JBFYYA010000072.1:0-3358 GCA_041310245.1 Syntrophaceae bacterium
ATCTTTCATCATCTTTCCCTCCTTCATTATTTTTTACCAACAACCAGCAAACCGGCATTAATTATCTGCCATGGCATGCTGATTTACTTTCCAATTATTTTATAAAAGTGTCGTATATTCCCGCCGCCATGATGACGATAATCAACACCGGAACAACATAGCGGATGAGGAAAACCCATATGTTTCCAATCGTAAACCAGGAACTACCCCTGTTAGCTTCATTAACCGCTTTTTTGGCTCTCCACACATAGCCCACAAATATGGCCGAGAGAAGTCCTCCCAGCGGCAAAAAGATACTATTGGCAAACCAATCATAGGTGTCGAGTAAATCCGTCTTTAGACCGGGAAAAGAAAAGTCGCTAAAAACACTGTATCCTAAACTAGCGGGGACCCCCACAACAAATATAACCAGCCCCATTAATATTGCCGCTTTTTTTCTCTCCCAACCTTTTTCATCAATTAGCCAGGCGGAAACAACTTCCAAAAGAGAAATGGCGGAAGTTAAAGCGGCAATACCTACAAGCACAAAAAAGAGAACACCAAAAACAACACCGAAAGGCATCTGGGCAAAAACAGCGGGGAGCGTTATAAAAACCAGACCCGGGCCTGCTCCGGGGGCAAACCCCAAGGCAAAGACTGCCGGAAATATGGCAAAACCGGCCAAAAGAGCGACTATCGTGTCCAAACCAACTATTGTGGCGGTGCTTACCGGAATTTCATCTTTACGTTTAAGATAACTTCCGTAGGTTATAAAAACACCCATACCCAGACTCAAAGAGAAAAACGCCTGCGAGATGGCTCCGAGCAATGTCCTTCCGGTAACTTCGCTGAAGTCCGGTTTCAGATAATAGGTTAATCCCGCGCCCGCGCCAGGCAAGCTGATGCCTCTTATAATCAGAACAATCAATAGCAAAAAAAGAATCGGCATAAGTATAGTAGACCAACGTTGAATCCCGTTGACCACGCCGGAAGCGATAATACTTATGGTGAAAAGCATAAACACCGCCTGCCAGATGATAGGTTCCCATACACTGGTAATGTGTCCTTTAAATACCTGGGCATGATCAATTCCCTGTGTAGTTGTGGCGATAATAACTTTATAAATGTAGGCAAAGGACCACCCGGCAACCACGATATAATAAGAAAGGATGACAAAGCCCGTAAAGACACCCAAAGCTCCCACCAGCCACCAGGGACTATTCGGCGCTAGTGCTTTATAAGCGCCCACGGGGCTTTTCTGTGACGCGCGTCCTAAAATTGTTTCATTCACGACAAGAGGATAGCCAATTAGCAGTATAGCAATAAGGTAAATGACGATAAAAGCCGCTCCGCCGTGTTCGCCCGTCATGTAAGGAAACCGCCAAATGTTACCCAAGCCTATTGCGGAACCTGCAGCAGCTAAAATAAAACCGGCACGGTTTGCCCAATGCTCCCGGCCTTTTTTCGGATTACTCATCAGGTGTTCTCCTCTCCATTGTTGTTATTATTAAAAGGAATAAATTTTCCCCGGAACTATAGAAATTTCACCCGATAGTGTCAAGGCAAAACAGCAGATTATTATATAAGTGACTCGAGTGGAAAAATAGATTCTCTTGTAATCCTTTTCCGGTTCATATATAAAAAATTACGGGAAAAATACTATGTTGACCAAGAAAAAAATAATTGAGCAGGCTTTGCGTCTAGGTTTTGCTGATATAGGCTTTACCAATGCTGAGCCTTTCAACTCGCAAAAAGAATATTTGATGGCGCATCAGGAAGAATATGGATGGGCCGAAGAGGCAGGATTGGGTTTGATTGCCGGAACAAACCCCAAAAATATTCTGCCTGAAGCAGAATCCATAATCGTACTTCTGGAATCATATTTTGAAAAATCTTTTCCCGCCCAAATGGAGCGTCATTTCGGACGCTGTTATCAGGACGATGACCGAATTACCAAAAAAAACCTGTCGCTTAAATTAAAAGCCTTCCGCCAATTTCTCCTTTCCAATAAAATAAATTCCAAGGTGCCTCCGCACATGCCGCATCGTCTTTCTGCCGCGCGCGCAGGACTGGGCACCTTCGGCAATAACTGTGTTTTTTACTCCAACCGTGTAGCCCGCGCCAGTTCCTTTGTTTTTCCTATAGCGCTTGTTGTTGACGCAGAATTTACACCTGATGAGTCGACTATTTCCATCAGTTGTCCAAGTTGGTGCCGTAGCGCCTGTGTGGCGGCATGTCCGACTCACGCCCTAAAAGGGAAAGGCAGAATAGATCCGCGCCGGTGCATCTCTTATTTGACTTATTATGGAGAAGGCTTGACAGAAATGGAACTTCGCGAACCGATGGGCATGTATATTTACGGATGCGACCGCTGCCAGAATGTTTGTCCTCGTAACACTCCCTGGATAGCCGAAGAAAAACAGCTAAATGAGCGAGTTGCCGCTAAAGTGCATGATTTTGATCTTACCCGTCTGCTGCATATGAACAAAATCTATTTCGAAAAAAATATTTGGCCGCACATGTTCTATATGTCGTCAGATGACCTCTGGCGCTGGAAGATGAACACGGCGCGAGCAATGGGCAACAGTTTGAATCCGGTGTATACACCTGAGTTGATTAGAGCATTTCGGGAAAATTCCGATGAACGTGTAAAAAGCATGATCGCCTGGGCCCTGGGCCGCATCGGCGGCACTAAGATTAAAGCAACGCTCGAAAAGTTTCTCACAAACAGCGCAGGCATTGTCAGACAAGAAATACAGCAGGCCATACAAGCATCCGCCAGCAACATCCTGAATAAATAAATCGCCTCATCGACAGCCATAATATCCGGTGTTTTAATTAACTTGACACAAGATTTGCCTCTTCATATACTCACAGCCATTCAAAAAGCTCACCATAAAACCCGGAAAGGAGTATTTAATTATGAAAACTGAAGATAACAAAACTATCGCCCTTATTGGCGCGGGCGACATGGGCCACGGCATTGCTCAAGTCTGCGCTATGGCCGGCATGAAAATTAATCTTTACGATATCAAGCATGAATTTGTGGATAAAGGCATGGCGAAGATGAAAGCCAGCTTTGAAAAGCAGGTGGCCAAGCAAAAAATATCCGCGGATGATTTAAACAAGATGATGGGCAATGTTAAAGGCTTCACCTCTTTGAAAGATGCTGTTTCTGATATCGACTACACGATTGAAGCGGCACCGGAAATACTCGATCTAAAAATAAAAATTTTCAAAGAGATAGATGAAAACGCGCCAAAGCACGCAATCCTGGCTTCCAACACCTCCAATATGAGCATCACGGAGATGGGTAAAGCGACAAAGAGACCGGACAAAGTTCTGGGAATTCACTTTTTCAACCCGCCGGTAATGATGG
>JBFYYA010000073.1:0-5526 GCA_041310245.1 Syntrophaceae bacterium
ATCTGGATGCCTTTTCCCAGCTATCTTTGAATGCAAGAAAAACGATCCCGGTAACCGCCCAGTGCAGCGTCTTTGCCGAAACGGAAGTAATCAGCCTGCTGGCCAAACGCAATCCACCTGCGGATATCGCCGCGGGCATTCAAAACGCCGTGGCAAAGCGCTGCTTCACCCTGATCAAGCGCGTCGGCCTGAAGCCCCGCCTTACCGTTACCGGGGGCTGCGCGAAAAACCAGGGGCTCCTCCTGGAACTCAAACGTCTTTTTCAGATCGACATCGCCCCGCTGACTGTAGATCCCCAACTCATCGGAGCCCTCGGCGCCGCCATTCTTGCTTCGCGGAAGGGATAAAAATGCAAATTTTTATTTATTTTAAACCATAATCATCAAAATATTTTATTACCATATTTGCTTTATAGGTTTAATAACTACGCAGTTCGTCCTGAAATGTTACTTTTCGTGTTATACGAAACACACAGCAACTCTATGCCTCATGAACGACAAGCCGGCGTTAGCTAATCTGGAAAAATATCATGAGTGATTTACGTCTTCACTAGTATAAAATTTTGTTTCTGTTTATATTTTTTCTAAATCAAATTCATAAGTATCAGGATAGCCCAGAATCCAAATGAACGGGATGAACACCAAGAGCCCGCCTATTAGCGGCCCCCATTGAAATTCATTTTTCCTGATTGTTGTTTCCAGTGGTTTGTAGCCATCTTTTGTCAGCTTAAGCGCTCTGGTTGCACCGGAAATGTCGGTATCCGAATGCTGTATTGGAGTGTTTCCAATTTTGATATTGTCTATGTAAACTGTTGCACCATCTGGTCGCGATTTTATAGTTGTTGTGCTGGCACAACCCATAAGAACAAAGATAAAACAATAAAGGTAAATTAAAATTCTGATAAAACGCACTTTTCTAATCGTATGCAGAATTGTTGCAAACATAATTATTACCTCCCTTTTTTATAGATGTTAAATTTAATACTAAAAAACAGCAGGTATTTATATATAATATTCAGGCCTGAAGCGCTACGAATTATTTGTATACAGATGAATAACGCGCGCTTCGCGTTTTGATAACTAACACCTATAGTGCTACATAACCGCGTCAATGAATGCTGTTTTTACTCTCGTTTATCCGTAATCTTCAACTCAGAAACTTGCCCAGGATTAAGTCTTGCAGGAGAAACAAACAATCAGATCGGTAAAACCTTCCCTGGTAAATCCGGTTTCACCGTCACCCAGAGGAAGGTTTCACCGCCGATGGCGCGGTAATCAGCGGATAAGATCTTAAAGCCCGCATTGATTAAATCTTTATACAGATCTTTCGGGGTTTTGTGGCTGTAGTATAACTTTTCTCCTAGAAATTCCTTATAGCCGTCAAATTCATCGTAGCCCGTGTATTCTTTTGTCGCGTAGGTAAAAAGCAGGCAGCTGCGCGGTTTCAGCCAGCGATGCATTTTTTCAAATAAACTTTGGTGATCTGTTTTCGGCACGTGAAACAGGCTGTAAACTGCCGTGATCGCGTCAAAACTCTGGGGCGCAAAATCGACATCGCGCATATCCTTGCAAACAGTTTGCATCTCGGGAACATATTTCGCCGCCATCGTGAGCATCTTTTCGGAAAAATCCACGCCGGTAACCTGCCAGCCCTTATCCGCAAAAAAACGCGCGAAAGGTTCGCCCGCCCCGCAGCCCAGATCAAGCAAAACGCCTTTTTTGACTAAAAGCGCGTTATAAAAATGATCGAGCACTTCGGTCATATCAAAAAGGCCGCGGTTTTGTTCATAAGTCGCGGCAAAGCCGTTATAAACTTCGCGAAGGGTTTTGGGCATTTTTTATCCTTAAATCTAATTTGTCCGCTGCCTATCATTATTTGGGGACCGCCTCAATATATAAATATTGCATCAGCGGGAAGTTTAAGATAAATTCAATGCTGGCAGCAGGTTTATGAATAAAAATACTTTTAATCTTACCCGCAGAGAATTGTTGCAAAAGGCCGCTTTATCCGCCGCGCTTTTGTCTTTACCTAATCTAACCGGTTTTACCTCCATTCCCCAATATAAGCCGACCGGCGCGCCGGCGGGAAAAACGCTTTATCTGACCAATGCGGAAGTTATCGATGTTGCACGAGGCCTCATTTTCAGCAACCAGACCATCGCTGTGCGCGACGGGATCATTCGCTCTGTTTCCTCATGGGCGCCTGACTCGCGCGAAGGAGATATCGTACTGGATTTAAAAAATCAGTATGTTCTGCCCGGCCTGATCGACGCGCATTGCCACATAACCATGCCCGGCGCGTCGGCGCTCAATACCGGCGTCCTTTGGGCTGTGATCAATCAACTAAAAAGAAATTACATCCAGCAAATAAGACAAGGTGTTACCACCATCCGCGATATGGGTGCGCTGCCGAAAACCTTGCACGATAATCTGGCGCAGATTCAGAAAGGAGAACTTATCGGGCCGCGCGTTATCTACTGTAATTCTTTTACCAATGTTCAAGGCGGCCATCCGGATCTTGATCCCGGTGAAATGAGCATCCTGGCCGGTTTGGTTATGGCTTTTACCGGCCATTCCAACATGTGGTTCAAAGACACGGAAGAACTCAAAGAAAAAATGCGGCAAAACTCCGCGGGCGGCGCGTCTTTTATCAAGCTCACGATGGATAAAATATCTGTTTTATGCGGCAAGGCCGAAATTCCCGCTTACACCGATGAACATTTAAAAATAATTTTTGCTTTCGCGCAAAAAAACAATCTGGCCACGGCAGGGCATATTCATACCAAATTCGGTTTTGACCGCGCGCTGCGGTTCGGACTGGATTCTATTGAACATTCCATAAACGAATTGTTGACGCCGGAAGAAATAGAAACGATGGCTCGCAAGAAAATCTTCACCGTCCCGACGATGAGTGTTGTTCAAATGATTGCCGCGCCTGAGGCCTACGATGAACTTCCTAAAAAATTCCGCACGGATTTTATCGAGCAGGAAATAACCGCGCGCCGCGATTATATCAATTCAAAACTGGATGATTACACACACCCGGCGATTCATCAAAGCAACATCGCTCATTTAAAAAACTACAAAAAATACGGCTGTGCAAATCTGTATAAAAACAAAAAATACATGGCCAATCCCGAGCTTTATTTTGATATTATGCTGACCGGCCCCGCAAATCTGCTGGCCATGAAAGAGGCGGGGATTGTCATCGGCTGCGGGACGGACGCGGGAGTGCCGCTCACTTATCACGGAACATTATGGCGGGAGATGGAAATGCTGTGCCGCATCGGCTTTACCAACGCGGAAGTTCTGCGCTGCGCCACTTTCAATAACGCCAAAATCATCGGCATGATGGACAAAATCGGCACGATTGATACCGGCAAAATCGCCGATATGGTTATCCTTAAAGAAAATCCGATGAAAAAAATAGAGGCCTGCCGCCGGCCCTCTTTAGTTATTAAGGATGGAAAAATCTATGATGTTGCCAAAATCGCGTTTGGCACATAGAAAATATTTCAGCTAATAAAGAAGTTGGAGAATTTAAGATGAAGCAGTGCCTTTCTTACGAAGAAGCGCACAATAATTCCATAACAGAAACGGATAATTTCTGCGCGACTGCCCAAAACACGCGGCGGCAAAATCATGCGCGCGGCCATGCGCAAAATCGCGTACGGTAAAGAATACAGCGTGCCTTCCGCCATTGAAGACCCGTCGGTACTTGGTGAAAATCATGATGCTCTCAAGGATGTAGGTTATCCAAAAAGTTAAAGCATTAAGAGGAAATAATCATTATGACCATGAAAACAAACAAAATAACGGTTAATAGAGGAATTTTTAGCATACGCGACCGCGGCACCAAAGACGGGTTTCCTGTGATAATGCTCCACGGCTGGCCGGAGAGCTCCTATTGCTGGGAAGCGATCGAACCGTATATGGATAAATCTTTGCGCATTATCGCGCCGGATTTACGTGGCCTGGGAGAAAGCGAGCGCACGATGGATGTCAAGGCTTATCAGAAACTGGAACTGGCCAAAGACATGATTGAAATCATCGATGCTTTGGGCATTGATAATTTTTTTCTGGTCGGACATGACTGGGGCGGCATTGTGGCGCAAGAATTGACGCTGCTTATCCCGCAGCGCGTTAAAAAACTTGCCCTGATGAATATCCCCGTTATTACTAATAAAAAAGGAGAAGCAGACGCGCAAAAAGCCATGATTGCCATGAGGTTTATGCCGATGTGGTATCAGTATTTCCAGCAGCAGCCGGGGCTGGCTGAAGGAATGATTAAAGGCAATGAAGATGTCTGGGTCCGTTATTTTTTCGGCAGAAAAGGCAAAGACGGAACAATTCCTGCCGAGGCCGTCGCGGAATATGTGCGCTGTTACAAAATCGAAAACACACCAGCCACCGGCGCTTCTTATTATCGCGCCATGCGCCTGGACACTCCGCACTGGGCGGAATTGGCAGGTAAAAAATTCTCCGTGCCCGCGCTCTATATCTACGGCGAGGAAGAAATCGTCATCGTCAAGGAAAATCTGAATCATCTGGAAGATTGCTTTGAATCAATTAAAATCGAAAGACTCAAGGCGGGGCATTTTATTCAAGAAGAAAAACCGCGTGAAGTAGCGGCTTTCTTAAACGAATTTTTCCGCGACAAATGAGCGCAAAAAAACATTAATCAGCTTTGAGGAGTTATAAATATGTCCGGCATCAAAAACAACGAGGATCAATTTAAAGAATTGGCGCATAACCCCAACGAAGAACCGTTTGTCATGCTTAATCTGCTGAAGTTTAAAAAGGACGGCGGGCGGGAAGCGTATTTTCATTATATCAAGAAATCGGGGCCTTTTGTTGAAGGCGTCGGCGCCAAAGTATTGTATTTCGGCATTCCGAAAGAACTGTTGCAGGGTGCAGAAGATTGGGATCTTCTGATGCTTGTGCAATATCCTTCACGCAAGGCATTTTTAAAAATGGCCAATAATCCCGATTATATCAAAGTGCATGATGAATACCGCAAAAAAGCACTGGAACGCGCGGTGCTTTACGCCACCGATCCGGCAAAATTCAAGGCGATACTTTCTTAAGGGAATAATCACAATGATATGTAGGGATTGATCCCCCGGCCTCAATCCGTAAAACAGCGGCGTGTTTGGGAAAAACGCCCTACAAAGATAATCAAAATACCGAGTGATATGTAGGGACTGTTCCCCCGAACAATCCGCAAATTAACGGCGCGTTTTGGAAACGCGCCCTACAAAAATAATGAAAATACCGCGTGATATGTAGGGATTGATCCCCTGATCAATCCGCAAATAAACGACGCGATCAGGGAACACGCCCTACAAAGATAATCAAAATACCATCATGACAAGTAGTGACTGTTCCCCGAACAGTCCGCAAATAAACGGAATGTTGGCGAAACACGCCCTACAAATAACAGGGGAAAATATGTAGGGATTGCCCCCCGGCTCAAACAGCGAGACAACAGCGCAAAAATTCGTCCGTGCCTTCAAAATAATATAGC
>JBFYYA010000074.1:0-10911 GCA_041310245.1 Syntrophaceae bacterium
AAATTCCGTTTTCACGGCACCGGCGATTTCAGAACCTGGTTTCCCAAAGACTTTCAGAGATATAAGCGCAATAAAATTTTTATTGCTTCTATCCGCTACAAATGGTGGCAGATCGGTTTTAACGTGGAAGATTCAGATGCTGTCATCAGAATTTTGCTGGAAAAAGGACTGATCAAAAATAATTTTGCCTGACGCAAAATCTATTCGCCGCGCCGGAAATTCCACAATCCAAAAATCAGCCAGCCGATCATTAAAACAGAGCAACCGATGAGTACCGGCAGCGGCCCAAAGTGCATAATCAGCGGCAGTGACGCGGCGGTGAACAGTCCGCCGCCAACTATCGGCTCAAATAAAAGCTGCTTATATCCGAAGCTCTCCATCGCGCCGGAGCGGTTTTCCGGATCAGCCATGCGCACCAGCAGCAATCCAATCACAGTCATGCCTATTCCCTGGCCAAAATTGGCCAGGCCCATGGGAAACCAGTCCTTGGGAAACATACGCGGCGCCAGCACCAGAAAACCGAAAAGACCCCAGGCGATACCGGCAGTTGCCAAAATTAGAAATGTCCAGATATGGGTCCCCACGGCGGAAAGCGATAGTGTTGCCAGAGCGGAGACAATCAATACATCCAATGCCGCGCCGGAAATACGATTAACCAGCCGCCGATCCAGAGAATGAGCATGCCCGATACGCGCAAGCGCCACCTGCACAAGCACGCCGCCCACCATAGCCAGAGGAAAAAGCGGAATATGTTCCATCAGCGCAAGACCGTCACCTCCGGCATTCCAGGTCACAGATTCAAACCAAATAAGGCCCTGCAGCATTAGCCAGCCGATGGCTATCGCCAGAGCAAAAAAGCTTAAATGAATGGACAGTGGATCAATGGAGCTGACTTGGGAAAGTCTGGGCGTCGGCTCACGCTCATCATGCTCACTTAGTCGTTCCGTGTCTATCTCCATGGCCGCGGCCATACTCAAGCGGCCGGTGCGCACGCCCCAATTCACCAGTATCGTGCCCAGCACCACCCCGGCCACCACACCCACGGTAGCCAGAGCCAGCGCGATATCCGCGCCTTTTTCAAAACCCAGCGAACGGAAAGTTTCCGCCAGCCCCGCCGCCGTGCCGTGGCCGCCTTCAAATCCGATTTCGATGAGCGCCCCGGACAGAGGGCTGATTCCAAAAAACGGCGTAAGGATTAACAAAGCGAGAGACAGTCCAATGACATACTGTCCCCAGGCCAGTGTCTGACCGTGGGCAACCATGGGACCGGCGCGCTTCCATATAGCGCGTAGCCCGGGAATAATTTTACCCAGAAAAAGTCCGGCAAACACCACACTGATTAGCAGTCCCGGAAGTCCTGACCAGATATCCAGAGTGCTTTGGGGGAAAAGTCTCTGCGCAAAAAAAGTATCACTGCCTAATATACGCGAAACAACCCACCCGATACCCTGCGGCCCGAGCACAAGGCCCAGCAATCCGCCTAAAATAGCACTCGGTAAAAATAGACGTCCGAAAAATGCTACGCGCACGCGCAGCCACTTGCCGGCAAGCATAAGAAGCCCCAGTATAACCATCGCCGCAAACAACTCATTGAGCGTCAAGATAAACCTCCCGAAAGGTGCAAACCGTTACAGTTCCCTTTCTATTGCAGGACACCTTATCAGAAAATTACCCAAACGGCAAAAACACCTTGACAAACTGCAGCGCTTGAATAAGATTCCCTTCACCGAGCGGGCGTAATTCAGTGGTAGAATGTCAGCTTCCCAAGCTGGACGTCGTGGGTTCGAGCCCCATCGCCCGCTCCATTTTTACCTTAAGGCGTTCCCTACCCCTTATTATTTCCCCTTGCATTAAGAAACACGGTATGCTAGAAAAATACCGAAACCATCGATGATTGTGTATTGATGAGTGGGCTCTTGCCCACTTTTTTATTTTACGGTCATTTTATGTACTTATGAATGATGCTTTAAAAGAAAAAATATGGCAGTTGGCCGAACCGGTGGCCGCCTCGGAAGAAATGGAGCTGATTCATGTTGAATGCGTTAAAATGCACACGCGTTGGGTTATCAGGCTCTACCTGGATAAGGAAAACGGCGTTACTCTTGATGACTGCACCAACATCAGCAATCAGCTTGGGGATATCCTGGATGTCCATGATGTGGTACCCGGCGCCTACACGCTGGAGGTTTCGTCTCCCGGTTTAGACCGGCCGATATCGCGCGACGCGGATTTTGTAAAATTTAAAAACGCCCGCGTAAATATCAAAACGAGCATGAAAATAGACGGCGTGAAAAATTTTCACGGTGTTCTTTTGGATTACATTGAAGAAAAAGGCGAAAAAGTCGTCTTGCTGGAAGTTTCGGGAAAAACTTATCGTATTTTCCGAAAAGACATAATCAAGGCGAATTTTGCCGACACAAAATAAAAATTAGGGAATCAACGGCCGTAGAGAAAATCTGCCGCGGCGTTCCCCGGAAGATAAAGGGAGGAACTTGTAAATGTTGCCAGAGCTTAAACGTCTGATTGAACAGATGGGCAAGGACAGAGGCATGGAAAAAGAAACTATTACGGAAGCCCTGGAAGCGGCCATGCTCACAGCGGCGCGTAAGAAGTTAGGCCAGGACGTAGATCTGGAAGCCCATTACAACGACGAGATAGGCGAGATTGAAGTTTTTCAATTCAAAACAGTAGTGGATAAAGTGCTTGATCCGGAAATGCATATTTCCAGAGAAGAAGCGAGAAAAACACTCGACGAAGGCGCGGAACCTGGTGACAGCTTAGGCATGAAAATTGATACGAGTTCCTTCGGCCGCATCGCCGTGCAGATGGCCAAGCAGATCATTATTCAGCGGGTCAAGGACGCTGAAAGAGATATTATCTACGAAGAATATAAAGACCGCAAAGGTGAAATTTTAACGGGTTTTGTCCAGCGCTTCGAAGGCGGCAGCATTGTTGTCAACCTGGGGCGCGCCGAAGGAGTAGTTCCTCCGGCGGAACAAATTCACCGCGAAACTTATAAACGCGGGGAAAGAATCCGTTCTTACATTGTTGACGTCAAAAAGAACACCAAGGGCTCGCAGATAATATTATCGCGCACCCATCCTTCTTTTCTGAAAGCGCTGTTTGAAGTGGAAGTACCGGAAATTTCCGAAGGCCTTATAGAAATTGTCAGCGTGGCCCGCGAGCCGGGGAAACGCGGCAAAATAGCCGTTCAGGCCAAGGATAAGGACATTGATCCGGTGGGCGCCTGCGTGGGCATGAGAGGTTCACGCGTGCAAAGCGTGGTACAGGAACTGCGTGGAGAAAAAATCGATATCATTCCCTATACCAATGACGCCCCCAAATATGTGAGCAGCGCCCTTTCACCGGCCAAAGTAAACCGTGTATTGATTGACGAAGAAAACCGCACAATGGTCGTGATTGTTCCCGATGATCAGCTTTCGCTGGCCATAGGCAAAAACGGGCAAAATGTCCGTTTGGCGGTTAAACTTACCGGCTGGAAAATTGACGTAAAAAGCGAAACAATGGCCACCGAAAAACCGGAAGGAGAAACTGACCTGACAAAACTCTCCGGCTTAGGACCGGCTATGGCGCAGAAACTGATGGAACAAGGCATTAAGAGTATCGCCATGCTCGCGGCAGCAGAACCGGAATTACTATCTTCCATTCCCGGCATTGGCGAAAAAACCGCGCAACACTGGATGGAAGAAGCCGGTAAAATTCTGGAAGAAGAAGCGGCTCAAAAAAAACCGGTTTCAGGACCCAACATTTAATTTAGGGAGTTTTGTGAATGGCGAAAAAGCGAGTCCATGAATTAGCCAAGGAATTAAATCTGGAAAGCAAAGACCTGATAGCTCGTCTGGAAAAAATGGGCATCTCGGTTAAATCTCATTCCAGTACCCTGGAAGACGATGATGTAGAAAAAATAAGAGAGTCTTTGCTCTCTGGCGATTCCCGCCAAATTGTAGAAGAGAGAATAAAATCAACGGTAATTCGCCGCCGTACCGTTCGCGCTCCCGCGGAAGAACAGCCCGCGCCGGAAGAGGAAACTGCCGCGGAAGAAGCGGTCGCGGCGCCTACGGAAAAGGAAGTTAAAGAAAAAAAGGGGGCTCCGGAAAAAGCGGCGGCGGCGCCTAGCCTCGCGGAAACAGCTGAAGCAAAAAAGAAATTATCAAAAAAAGAAGATGCAAAAACGCCTGCCGGCCCGGAGGCCGCGGACGCGGAGGAAGTAAAACAGCCGACAGCGGCAACCCCCAAGCCTATTGTTTTTGTCAAACACAAAATCACCAAGCCGGAAATTAAAAAAGCCCCAAAACCGGAAAAACCGCAGAAACCCGGTGAAAAAATAATTGTTCCGCCACCGGAAAAATCCGTAAAAAAAGAATTTGATAAGACAAAGAGAAAAGGTAAAGCGCCGGTTGAAGTTTTCATCGAAGAAGAAAAAGCAGTACCGCGCCGAAAAGTCCTGGAAAAAAAGACAGATAAGAAATTAAGAAAGCAAGACGATGATAGGGAAGTAAGTTTTATCAAATGGCGGGATGAGAAAAAAGCCGCGCCGGTAAAAATGAAAAAAACGGAAATCACCGTTCCCAAAGCGATAAAAAGGCGAATCAAAATAGGTGATACGATATCGGTTGGTGAACTGGCTAAAAGAATGGGTGTTAAAGCCAGCGAAGTAATTAACAAGCTGATCGGCATGGGAGTTATGGTCACCATCAATCAGTCCATTGACTACGACATCGCTTCACTGGTCACTTCGGAATTCAGCTTCCAGGTGGAAAAAGCGGAACTGGATTTCGACGAATCCACATTGAAAGTTGCGGCATCGCCGGAAAACCTCAAACCCCGCGCTCCTGTCGTGACCATTATGGGGCATGTCGATCACGGAAAAACCTCGCTTCTAGACGCGATAAGACAATCCAACGTGATTGACGGAGAAGCTGGCGGTATTACACAGGCTATCGGAGCTTATCATGTAAATATCAATAACCGCGATATCGTTTTTCTGGACACGCCCGGACACGAAGCTTTTACCGCGATGCGGGCGCGCGGAGCCAAAGTAACAGATATCGTCGTTCTGGTTGTGGCAGCCGATGACGGCGTAATGGAACAAACAATTGAAGCAATCAACCATTCCAAAGTCGCCGGTGTGCCCATAATTGTCGCTGTCAATAAAATTGATAAACCCGGAGCGGAACCGGATAAAATAAAACAGGGTCTTTCCGAACACGGCCTTTTATCCGAAAAATGGGGTGGTGATACGATTTTCTGCGAAGTTTCCGCGAAGAAGAAACAGGGAATCGAGGAATTACTGGAAATGATTCTGCTGCAGGCTGACGTTATGGAACTGAAGGCCGATCCGAACCTTCCGGCACACGGCATTATCATCGAATCCAAACTGGACCGCGGCCGCGGCCCTGTAGCGACAGTTCTCATCCAGGAGGGCACGCTCAAAGAAAGCGATTCTTTCGTTTCCAAAACAGATTACGGACGCGTGCGCGCAATGGTCAACGATCAGGGCAAGCGCGTGAAGGAAGCCGGTCCCGCCATGCCGGTGGAAGTCATCGGATTTTCCAGCGTCCCGCAGGTTGGCGCTGATTTTTTCGGCATTGAAGACGACAAAAAAGCACGCGAGATCGCGGACTACTGGATAAGAAAAACCAGAGAAAAAGAACTTTCCGCCTCATCAAAAATTACTCTGGAGCAGCTCTACCAGAAAATAAAAGAGGGAGTAAAGGACTTCAATGTAATTATCAAGGCTGACGTGCGCGGTTCCATTGAAGCCATCACCGACACTTTAAACAAGCTTTCCACCGATGATGTAAGGCTGAAAATAATTCACAGCTCCGCCGGCGCCATCAGTGAAACGGATGTCCTGCTGGCTTCTGCGTCTAATGCCATAATTATTGGATTCAACGTCCGCCCCGACGCTCGCGTTACCGAAATAGCCGAACAGGAAGGCGTGGAAATAAAACTTTATGACATTATTTACAATGTTATTTCTGATGTCCGTGCCGCAATGGAGGGATTACTGGAACCGGAATACAAGGAAGTCGTTCAGGGGCGCGCCGAAGTTCGTGAACTATTCAAGGTTCCCAAAATCGGCACAATTGCCGGCTGCCATGTTACCGATGGTAAAATGCCGCGCAGCGCCAACTTAAAATTACTGCGCGACAGCGTAGTTGTCTTCGACGGCAAAATATTATCGTTGAAGCGTTTCAAAGATGACGCCAAGGAAGTGCTTGCCGGCTTTGAATGCGGTATCGGCATTGAAGGGTTCAACGATATTCATATAGGTGACGTTATTGAGGCCTACATAAGTGAAAAAATAGAAAGAAAACTATAAAGTAAGATTTAAAATTCATTTTATGGTTATCGGCTACGGCATAATTAATTTACGCCTCAGTGAAAGCGGCTCTTTAAAAGATAAAAGAAGCGTCATGAACAAGATTCTGAAAAGGACGCAGAATGAATTTAACGTGTCTATTGCCCAAATCGGGAAACTGGATAGTTATAAATATGCGGAAATTGGTTTTGCCTGTGTGGGAAATGATTCCCGTTACATAAACGGAAAAGTTGATCATCTGCTTAAATTCATAGATAACATGCGCGCGGCCGAAATACTAAATACTAAAATAGAAATAATGGTTGTCTCCAGTTTTCCGGGAACAGCCGTGGACAGTGAAATAAAATACGATGACTTTTAAAAGAGCGGACAGGGTAGCCGAACAGATTATGGCGGAAAGCGCCGCGATCATTTCCGCGGAAGTAAAAGACCCCCGCGTGCGCGCCCTTACTGTCACTGCCGTGAAAGTGAGCGATGATTTAAGAAACGCAAAAATTTATTTCGTGGAAATAGGCAAAGACGATTGTTCCGAAGAAACGCGTGTCGGCCTGGACAAAGCCACAAGCTTTGTCCGCAGGGAGCTGGGCAGGCGCCTGCAACTGCGTTTTGTACCGGAAATAATTTTTATTCATGACAAGTCTTTCGGCTACAGTAGCCGTATCGAGAAACTTTTGGCAAATATCGCAAGCGAAGAAAAGAAAACAGAAGCGGAAGAATGATTAATAAAATTATTAAAAAAATAAAAGAGGGACAGCATTTTTTGATCACGTCCCACACAAAATTAGACGGAGACGCACTCGGGTCAGAGCTGGCTCTTTACTGCATGCTGAGCGATCTGGGTAAAAAAGCTGTTATCTATAATGAAGATAAAACTCCTGACCATTATAGCTTCCTGCCTAAAGCGGAAAAAATAGTAACTAACCTTGACGATGTCAGTAACTTTGACGTGGCTTTTATATTGGATTGCAGCGAGCTGGAACGCGTGGGAGAAAAAGCGAAAGAGATCGCCAAAATAACAACGCTGATCAACATTGATCATCATATATCGAATAACGGGTTTTCTCCTTTAAAATTATGGGACGGCCAGGCAAGTTCCACGGGAGAGCTTATTTTCCACCTTTTTGAAAAAATGGGCGCGAAAATGTCACCGGAAATCTGCACCAATTTATACGCGGCAATTCTCACGGACACGGGAGGTTTCCGTTACACCAATACAACAAAAGACACGCTCTATGCCGCGGGCAAACTGGTGGAAAACGGAGCGGATCCACAGTGGATTTCTGAAAATATTTACGAAAACGATTCTCCGGTAAAAATAATATTGATGAAAAAAGCTCTCGAAACACTAACGCTTGATTTTCAGAACCAGGTTGGTTCTCTCGTGGTCACAAAAAGCGCTCTAGAAGAATGCGGAGCCACATATGAACATACGGAAGGATTTGTCGAAATTCCCCGTTCAGTTAAAGGAATTTCCATATCTATTTTATACACACAGTTGGATAAAAACTATTATAAGTTAAGTTTACGCTCCAAAGGCAAAATAAGCGTGGAAAAAATTGCCAAGAAATTCGGTGGAGGAGGACACGCCAACGCGGCGGCCTGTCGAATAAAAGGAGATATTGAAGCTGTTAAGGAAGAAGTTCTCGAAGCAATTAAAGAAACACGGTGATTTATGAACGGCGTGGTGATAATCGACAAACCCGCGGATAAAACTTCCCATGATGTCGTATCGGAAGTTAAAAAAATACTTGGCGCAAAAAAGGCGGGGCACACAGGAACGCTTGATCCCATGGCCACAGGTGTTCTTCCTGTTTGCCTGAATGAAGCCACCAAGCTAGCCGGTTTTCTTTCAGGAGAAGACAAAGAGTATCTGGCAACAATGCTGCTGGGCGTAAAAACAGACACGATGGATATAAAGGGTAAAATCATCGCGACTTCAGATAAAGTCGTAAACGAAGAAGAAATACGGTTATTAATGTCGCAGATGACCGGAAGAAAAAAACAGGTTCCGCCTGCTTATTCGGCGGTCAAGCATCAGGGGAAACCTTTATATAAATGGGCCAGAAAAGGTATTTTCCCGGAAACACCCTCGCGCGAGATAGAAATATTTGATATTAACATCGAAAATATTGCTTCCAATTATGTGACTTTCCGAGTGACCTGTTCTAAAGGAACTTATATCAGGACACTTTGTTCGGATATCGGCGAAAAACTAGGTTGCGGAGCGTGTTTGTCGGGTTTACATCGCCTGCGCAGCGGTTTTTTTTCTGAAGAAATGGCAGTATCCTTAATTAATGATGAAAAAGGAAACCCTTCGTACACGAACAAAAAAGAGGAACTGATAAAAAATATATTGCCCATGGAAAAGCTTATGCCTTCATGGAAAGTAATTGAAGTTGAAGAGAATTTTGCCGATAAACTGCGAAACGGCCTGCAGCCTTCCGTGGCCGTAATGAAAGCTCATGTTCTTCCTTTTCTTGATCAGGGAGATATGATAAAGTTCATAAACAATGAAGGAAAGCTGATCGCTTTGGCGGAAATAACTGTCGCGTCTGATAAAATCTCTCAACTAGACGATAAATTCCCCGTTGCCAAAATAATCAGAGTGTTTAATAATATTAATAACTAAAATCATTTTTTAAATATACATGGAATTAATCATTTAGGAGGAAATAGCGTGTTAAATTTGGAAAAAAGAAAGTCGTTGATTGAAAACTACCGTCTTCACGAAAAGGATACCGGGTCACCCGAAGTCCAGATAGCACTTTTGAGCGCCAGAATTGAATACCTGACGGAACATTTTAAAGCGCATAAGAAAGACCATCATTCTCGTCGAGGATTGCTCAAACTGGTGGGACAGCGAAGAAGACTCCTTAACTACATTAAGGACAATGATATCGAACGATATCGAAAATTAGTTAAAAGTCTTGGACTCAGAAAATAACAACACTCAACGGCATAACGTCGTCAATTGTTTCATATCGGCACCGCTTCAGATGCTAGCGCCAATGACGCGGTGCGCTTTATTTTTTAATATCATGTTGACATCTGTTGAGAATCAAATGGAGGAAATAAATGAGTAATGTATTTAGTAAGAATTTCGCGGGGCGTGATTTTACGCTGAAGGCCAATTACGTGGCCGCGCAGGCGGATGGAGCCATGCTGGTTTATTACGGGGATACCGTTGTGCTGGTAACGGCGGTGTCTTTAAAAACCGTGCGAGAAGGCTTGGACTTTCTGCCGCTGACGGTAGATTATCAGGAAATGACCTATGCGGCCGGAAAAATCCCGGGCGGATTTTTCAAAAGAGAAGGGCGTCCCAATGAACGCGAAACCTTAACGTCGCGCATCATTGACCGCTCGATTCGCCCCCTGTTTCCCAAGGGATATTATTCTGAAACGCAAATTGTGGCCACGGTGCTTTCCGTGGACCGGGAAAACGACGCGGATGTCGCGGCTCTGATCGGCGCGTCTGCCGCTCTGGAAATGTCGGATATTCCGTTTAAGGGCCCGATTGCCGGCGTGCGCGTCGGCCGGATCAACGGAGATTTGATCGCGAACGCGACACCGGAACAGATGAAAGAAAGCGAGATGAATCTCTTCCTGGTGGGACGTAAAGTAACACCCGGAACAGCGGGCCGGCCCTATGATGTGGAACTGGTCATGATGGAAGGCGAAGCCAAGGAAGTGCCGGAAGATATTATTGTGGATGCCATCAAGTTCGGTCTCGAAGCTATTCGTCCGGTGATCGATCTTCAAGATGAAATGCGCGCCGCCATCGGCAAAGCTAAAAGGATCGTTGAAGAAATCGCAACAGATGAGGAACTTCTCGCAAAGGTAAGTGCGGCGGCGTTGCCCGGGCTGCAGGAAGGTTACGGTATGCCGCGTAAGCTGGAACGCTACAGCAAGCTCGGTGAAGTCCGCGCGGCTGTAATTAAAGAAATCAGCGACGGCGACGCGGTGCTTGCCAAGAAAGTGGCAGCGATCATCGAGCATCTGGAATCCCGAATTCTTCGTGACATGATTATCCAGAAAAAGAAAAGGATCGACGGACGGTCTTCCACGGAAATCCGCCCGATAAGCTCCGAAGTCGGTGTGCTGCCGCGCGCCCATGGTTCCGCCCTGTTTTCCCGCGGCGAAACACAGGCGTTGGCCGTGCTCACTTTGGGAACCTCCTCGGATGAGCAGAGGATGGACTATGTGGGCGGCGAAGAGATGCGTTCGTTCATGCTGCACTATAATTTTCCTCCCTACAGCGTGGGTGAAGCAAAATTCCTGCGCAGTCCCGGCAGAAGGGAAATCGGTCACGGCGCCCTGGCCCGCAAGGCTCTGGTTCCTGTTTTGCCTTCCGCTGAAGAGTTTCCCTACACCATCCGGATTGTTTCGGAAGTTCTGTCCTCCAACGGATCGTCTTCCATGGCGACGGTCTGCGGCGGCATTCTGAGCATGATGGACGGAGGTGTTCCGGTCAAGGATATTGTGGCCGGTATCGCTATGGGGCTTTTAAAGGAAGGAGACGAAGTGGTGGTTTTGTCCGATATCCTGGGCGATGAAGACCACGCGGG
>JBFYYA010000075.1:0-9995 GCA_041310245.1 Syntrophaceae bacterium
GCAAACTCTTGGGCGGATTTCGCGGCGAATCACCCGCCCAAAAAGAACAGTTAATAAAAACATTGCTTGGTTTATCCAAACTCGGCGCCGAACGCTGGGATATTAAAGAAGTTGATATCAATCCACTGCTTGTTTCTCCCGACGGACGGGTGACCGCCGTGGACGCCCTGGTGGTGCTGGATAAAAACAATGAAGCCGCCGCCGAAAAACGCTTCCGCGAAAGAACGCCGCAGGAAATAAAAGAACTTAACACCGCGCTTGATCAGGCAACGCACGCAAAAAGCATCGCTGTCATCGGCGCCATGCGCCCGCGCGCCAAGGGTTTTCGTGGCATGTTCGGCTGCATCAAGGATTTCGGCTTTCCGGGGAAACTTTATCCCATCAATCCGAAAGCCCAGGAGATTGACGGCCTCAAGGCGTATCCTTCTCTGGTATCTCTAAAAAAACCTGTCGACTTAGTCGTGGTTTCCGTGCCGGCGCCTTTTGTGCCCGACGCTCTCAGAGACTGCGCCGCCTCCGGCAACAAAACTGTGCATATATTTTCTTCCGGTTTCAAAGAAACGGGTGAGGAAGAAGGCGCAGCTCTTCAGGCAGAAATTGAAAAAATCGCGCAGGAAGGAAAACTCAATGTCATCGGCCCTAACTGCATGGGTTTTTACGTTCCTAAATCGCGCATTGTAACCTGGATTGCCCCGCCGGAAAAAAGCGGCCCGGTTTCCTTCATCACGCAAAGCGGCGGGCACGCGCAGGACTTCACCAATTACACCAGCACGCGTTTCGGGCTTTATTTCAGCAAAGTAATCAGTTACGGCAACGCGCTGACGATGGACAGCACGGATTTTCTGGAATACCTCTCTCACGATGAAGAGACAAAACTTATCACTATGTATCTGGAAGGAGTTAAAAACGGCCGGAAGTTGCTGGAGCTTGTTACCAAAATCAACCGGAAAAAACCGGTGATTATTCTAAAGGCGGGGCTTACGGAATCCGGCGCGAGGGCGGTATCATCGCACACCGGCTCCATGGCCGGCGGCGAAAAAATATGGAACGCCGTTTTCAAACAAAGCGGCGCGGTGCGGGTAAGTTCGCTGGAAGAAATGGCGAATGTTGCGGCGGCATTCAGTTATTCCGGCAGGTCTGATGGTCGCCGCGTGGCGGTTATCGGCACCGGCGGCGGCATCGGAGTGGCGGCGGCGGACAGCTGCGCGCAGGCGGGACTTGATCTTGTTTCGCTGCCCGAGGAAGTGACACAGAAACTGCGTGAATATATCCCGCCGGCAGGAAACATGATCCGCAACCCCATCGACGCGCATATACTCTTTACCAAACTTGACGCTCTGGGGAAAACTCTGGAACTTCTCTCGCACGGCTACATCGATATGTTTGTTTTCTCTCTGCATATCGAATGGCTTTACAATTTCGACAACGGCGCGCAGATTGAAAACGTAGCAAACTTTATCACTCATTCGGCCAAAAAGCACGCGAGGGGGAAACCTATTGCCGTTGTCCTGCGGCAATACAATCCTCATCCCCGCTACACGAAAAAACGCGTCTTGCTGCAAAATATTCTTTGTGACGCGGGCGTTCCCGCCTACAGCGCTCTGCCGCAGGCGGTGTTTGCGCTGGCCAAGCTGGCCCAATATTACGAATTCCAGTCCCAGCAAGAGCAATACAGAAAAAAACTGTGCGCTGAGAAAAAGTGTTAGTTCAGTTTTAAAATACGCGGCTGATCTGGAAACCTTTGCTCAATCCGATATCCATAGTCATACCGGCGTAGGCCAGTATCCAGTATTTTTTAGAATTTCCTAGGTTCCTTCTGGCGCAAAACCTAGCGAATGCTAGGCCGGAATGACGAAAAAAGGGCACCGCAAAACGCTCGCTTATTTAATTTACGTTGCGGAGTTTTTTACCGCCGCGGCCAGATAAACCGAGAATGTTGTGCCGGAATTAACGATAGATTCCACGGTAATCAAACCGCTGTGATTTTGAATAATGGAATCGCTGGTGGCCAGACCCAGACCAATGCCGCCCCGTCCCTTCTTTTCTTTAGTTGTGAAATAAGGATCGAATATCCGGGAAAGATTTTCTCTCGGAATGCCAATGCCGTTATCTTTAATGGTTATGCGTATACAATTCCCCTGCCCCAGCGCTCGAATATTTGTTCCGGTTATCGTATTTTCGGCAATAAGCTCCACTATACCGCCGTTTTTTAAGGCCTCTTTGGCATTAATCAATAAATTTTCTATTACCTGTCTGATTTGCATCGCGTCAACTTCCGCAGGCCACAAATCTTTGGCAATAGATACGCTACACTTAACAGATGAATCACTGAAAACATTTTTTACCGCTTCCCTTAACAGCGGTTCCAGGTTCTCAGCTTTGAGGACGGGATACCCCCCCTGCGCGAAAGTAATAAGCCTGTGCGCCAGTTCTTTCGCCTGCAGGCCGGCGCGTTCCGCGATAGCCAGTCCGTCTTCCACAATTTTATCTTCATCCGTGGCGGATATTTTGGCCAAGAAAACGTTGCGCAAAATTGCGCTAAGCAAACTATCGAAATCTTTAGCCACGCCATCGGCAAACATGCCCAGAGATTCCACCTTGCTTCTGTGTAAAAGTTCTTCTTCCGCGATTTTTTGTTCGGTAATATCTTCGAGCGTCTCCATCGCCCCAAAGATATCGCCGCCGGAATCTCTCATCGCTGTCGAAGTAATGCGAAACCATTTCCCCTTCTCGCCAATATCGGGGAAAAATTCCGTCACCTCATAAGCTTCATCAAGCAACCTTGATTTCGCCCACTGTCCCGAATAAAAATCCGGAATCTTGTCAATTTTTTTATCCAAAATCAAATCCGCCAGGCAGGGGCGCTTTGACTTGTAAAAAATTCTCCAGTGCTGGTCGGTGCCCACAATCTGCCGCGGCGTGATATTGCTCAATAACTGCAGAGCCTTATTCCAATACATTACCTCGTGATCTTTGGAGATTACAAAAGTGGGAATCGGCGAACTATGGATGATATTGATTAGCTTTAGCTCGTCTCTGCGCACGCGCCACATCACATATAAAAAGCTTACCACAACCATTATCGACAGCGCGAAAATAAAAATGATCAGGAAATAGGTGTTCATAATATGGCACCGGTGCTATAAATTCTTACATATGATCCGATAGCAAGATTGGGTTAAAAATGCAAGCACGGTGTTTTTTTCTTGACATAATTTTTATAGTAAGTAAAATTAGAAAAATTTATATTTTTTTTGCATAAGGGGAATAACAATTTGAACAGAAAAAGAATGCCCAAGAACAAAAAAATATTCTTGCTGGCAATTTTTGTTGTCTTGATCGCTTCATTTTCCCTGCACCAGCCCCTGATAAATATTTTCAAAGATAAAACACCTCCTGTTGATCAAATATCTTCTTTCAAATCCATCAACAGCACTATCGAACAGGGCGACACGCTTTTCTCTATTTTTATAGAGAATGGTTTACGGACAGAAGATCTTTTCGCCATGAAAAGCGCGGCCGCGAGCATTCACCCGCTGAAGGCGTTGCGTCCGGGTAAATCTTACAGCATTGTTCTTAATGAGCAAAACTTTATCAATTCATTTACATATGGAATAGATGATGATACGGTTTTAAAAATCGAGCGGGTGGAAAACGAATTTCAGGCGCACAAATACGATATTCCTTACGAAACACGAATTCTTACCGTCAGCGGAACGATTGAAGACAATTTAATTTCCGCTATGGGCACAGAAAGAGAAAACTACCTGCTCGCTCTGCAGGTGGCGGACATTCTGGCATGGGATATTGATTTTAACACCGACCTGCGCGCTGGAGACACCTTTCGGATTATCACAGAAGGATTATATCTTAACGGGGATTTCAAAAAATACGGTAAAATATTAGCGGTGGAGTTTATCAATAACAATCAGGCGTACCGGGCTTTTCTTTTTGAACACAGCGATAAAACAGATTATTATGATTCCCAGGGCAATTCTTTGCGCAAGGCTTTTTTGAAAGCCCCGCTGAGTTTCAGGCGAATAAGCTCTCACTTCAGCAAAAGCAGATTCCACCCTGTTTTGAAAATTTATCGCCCCCATCATGGAATTGACTACGCCGCGCCAACGGGAACCCCGGTCAGCGCTGTCGGCGATGGAAAAGTTACTTTTGCCGGCAATAGGGGCGCTTACGGAAAACTTATTATTATCTCGCACCGTAACGGCTATCAAACTTATTACGGTCATCTATCTCGCTTTGCTAAAGGAATCCATATTGGAAAAAATGTCAAACAAGGAAATTTAATCGGCTATGTGGGCGCGACGGGGCTCGCCACCGGTCCGCACCTTCATTACGAGATGAGACAGGGAAAAACGCCGATTAATCCGTTCAGGGTAAAAAATGTCGCCGGCGAACCTGTACCAAAAACACAGAAGGCCGAATTTAAGAAACAATCTCTTACACTGGATAAAATTTTTGCCGCGGCAATCTTTTACGACGCACGCCAGGAAGAAAGTAAAAAATACTGTCTCAACCCGGAATTGTTTGCCGGCTATAATTCTAAATCAAAGTCGATAACCCCAGAAAGCTAAAACGCTGTATTTGCCAACGGGAATGTTGAGTGAAAAAATTATAATTCAGCGTTCAGCGGCTGCTTTTCCCGAAATATTTTCACTTGCCTGTAGTAAATAATCAAATAATTATAAACATATAAACAATCAATTTAATCTTTACAAAATGCCTTTATCCTGATTAATATCACAAAAAAAGAGGACGTATTTCTAATGAATAAAGCGAAATTAGCCGAATATGATTACGATATAATCATTATCGGCGGCGGACCCGCCGGATATACGGCAGGAATTTACGCCGCTCGCGCCGGGCTAAAAACCCTGCTGGTGGAAGGCGCAGCGACTGTAAGCCAGATTACTATCACCGATTTAATTGAAAATTATCCAGGCATTCCCGACGGCATCAACGGTTTTGACCTGATGCAGCTTTTTAAAAAACAGGCGCTTAAATTTGGACTGGAGACTATAGCCGCTGATGTTACCTCAATCAAAAAACATAATTCTGACACAGTCATTTGGGAAATCAGCCTAGGAAATAAAACATTGCGGGCTTTGAGCGTCATTGCCGCCACGGGCGCCGAGTGGCGCAAACTGGGTGTGCCCGGAGAAGAGGAATTCGCCGGAAAGGGAGTTTCCTACTGCGCTACCTGCGACGGTCCTTTTTACCGCGAAAAAGACGTGATCGTGGTTGGCGGCGGCGATACGGCCTTGCAGGAAGCACTCTTTTTGACGCATTTTGCCAAAAAAGTTATCGTTGTTCACCGGCGTGACCGCCTACGCGCGGCGGACATTCTGCAAAAGCGCGCGGCCGCGCAGAAAAAAATTGAATTTATTTGGAAAGCGACGCTGGCTGAAGTTGTCGGCGGCGATCTGGTTACTGGCGTTAAACTAACCGATGTGGAATCAGGAAAAACAAGCGAAATACCCGCCGAAGGTGTTTTTATTTTTG
Organism: Syntrophaceae bacterium; assembly: GCA_041310245.1. GTDB lineage: Bacteria > Desulfobacterota > Syntrophia > Syntrophales > Smithellaceae > UBA4810. Next base: position 5,518 of record JBFYYA010000075.1, read on the forward strand.
TGGGCCGCATTCCGCAAACAAAACTTTTTGAAGGCGTGGTAAAGCTCGACGCGGTCGGCTATATTATCACCGATGATAACATGCAAACTTCTGCCGCCGGCATTTTTGCCGCGGGCGATTGCCGCGCCAAACAGTTCCGTCAGGTCATCACCGCCGCGGGGGACGGCGCCAACGCCATATACAGCGCCGAACTCTATATCGCGGCGCTCAAAGGCGAAAGTTATTAATTAAACTTCATGATCATTTTACCTTCATCATCTACATTGCTCAAAGGATATTTTAAATTATGGACACTCTGATCAACGCCTGGCAGCAAATACCCGCGCATATATCGCCGTATCTTTTCAGTATCGGCTCTTTTCAACTGCGCTATTACAGCCTGATGTATATCGTCGCTTTCGTCATTGTATATTTTCTGGTCATGCACAGAATTAAGAATGAAAAATACAAATATACGAGTGAAGACATTCAGGACTATCTGGTATGGGCCATGGTCGGCGTACTTTTGGGCGCGAGACTGGGCGATGTGCTCTTTTATAATTTGGATTACTACCTGTATCATCCACTGGAAATATTTTTGCCTTTCACTTTTTCCGACGGCATCAGATTTACTGGTATCAGCGGCATGTCTTATCACGGCGGTGTTATCGGCGTGATTATCATGTCGGTTTTATTCTGCCGCAAACGCAATTTTGATTTCTGGAAATTCGCCGATTTGATCTCGCCGGCTATACCGCTGGGCTACACTTTCGGCCGCCTTGGCAATTTTATCAACGGTGAACTCTACGGCCGCGTAACCAGCATGCCCTGGGGAATGTATTTTCCCCTTGATCCGACACACAGCCTGCGCCATCCCTCGCAGCTTTACGAAGCTTTTTTTGAAGGAATATTTCTCTTCGCTGTTTTATGGGCTTTAAGAAAGAAAAAGCTTTTTGACGGGGCATTATTGGGCTTATATATTTTCGGCTATGGTTTCGTCCGCTTTATGATTGAATTTTTCCGGGAACCTGATTATATGGTCGGCCCTATCAGCATTGGTCAATTTTTGTGTGTTTTGATGATGCTGGGCGGCATCGGACTTTTGATGTGGCGCAAGAAAGCAGCAGCTAAAAAATGAGGTGAAACAATGGCGAAAAACATGGTTGTTATCGGCGGCGGGGCGGCGGGGCCATCCGCGGCGGCCGAGGCTAAGCGTAGCAACCCTTCATTAAAAGTTACCATCTTGGAAAAAGGCGCATTCGTTTCCTATTCCGCCTGACCCACTCCCTATTACATCGGTGATGTAATTAAAGATGAGAAAACATTAATCGCGAGAACTCCGGAAAAATTTCGCGAAGGCGGTATTGATGTACAGCTGAATACCGATGTGACTGAAGTGAATCTTGAAAAGAAAACCATAGAACTAAACGGCCGGGAAAAACTGCCTTTCGATTTTCTGGTTATGGCAACGGGAACCAGCGCTATAAAGCCCAATATACCGGGAATCAACACACCGGGAGTGTTTGTGCTGAAAAATCTGGAAGACGCCGTTAAAATAAAAAACTATCTGCGCGATAATAACTGCCGCAAGGTAATTATCATCGGCGCCGGATTTATCGCCATGGAAATGAGCGAAGCCCTGCATATGCTCGGCATAAAAACAACGATATTTCATAGGGGCGCGTTACCGGCAAGCCGCTGGGATCCGGAGCTTTCGGGCGTGATGCTCGAAGAGCTGCAAAACCACGGTGTGGAATTTGTGACCAACGCCGAAACATCAGCTGTAGAAAAACAAGGAAATACCTTCAAGGCCAGCAGTAATCAGGGCACATGGGACGCGGATATGATTATCGTCGCCGTGGGCGTGAAGCCGGAAATTGATTTGGCTCAATCAATCGGTTTGAAAATAGGAGCAACCGGCGCCATTGCCGTAAATCACTTTCAGCAGACATCAAAAGAAACCATTTACGCGGCGGGCGATTGCTGTGAATCATTCCACCGCGTGACCCGCCGCTGGGTGAACATACCGCTGGGCGATATCGCCAACAAACAGGGGCGCATTGCCGGCTTCAACATCGGCGGGAAACAGATAAAATTTGAAGGCATTGTCGGAGCTCAGTCGTTCCGCCTCTTTGGCTTGGAATGCGCCGCAACTGGTATAGATGAAAAAGAAGCAAAAGCCGTTGGGTTCGAACCGGCAAGCAATATCGCGTGGGGCAATGCGATCGCCAGAAATATGGGGCAAAAAAAACTGGGCTTGAAACTTATCGCCGATAAATCTTCGGGCAGGCTTTTGGGAGCGCAGGCGGTGGGCGAAGCCGGAGCAGTCAGCCGCGTCAACGCTTTATCCGTTGCCCTGTGGGCTGGGCTTAATATCGACGAGATAGGCTATCTGGATTTGGCTTATTCTCCGCCTTACAGCGGCGCCTGGGATATAATTCACAACGCCGCGCAATCCCTGCGCCGGACGATGTAATTTTAAGGAGAAAAACAAAATATGCCTTTTTGGTGGATCGCGTTCACAATATTAATTCTGGGACTGCTCGCTTTGGATTTAGGCGTTTTCAACCGCAAAGCCCATGTTATCCATCTTAAAGAAGCGCTGCTCTGGACATCTTTCTGGGTATCTCTGGGTTTGCTGTTCGGCGTGGGAATATATTATTTCCATGGCCACCACAAAGCCATGGAATATTTTGCCGGATATCTTATCGAATATTCCCTCAGCGTGGACAATCTTTTTGTGTTCCTGCTCATTTTTAAGTATTTCCGAGTACCGCATAAGCTGGAGCACAAAGCTCTTTTCTGGGGCATATTAATGGCGCTGATTACCCGCGCCATATTTATTTTCGCGGGAGTGGCGCTGATCAATAAATTTCACTGGATCATTTATATCTTCGGAGTGTTTCTGATTTTTACCGCCGCGCGAATGGCGCTGGGCAAAGGACACGAAATTCATCCCGGAAAAAATATTCTGGTGAGATTACTGCGTAAGATAATGCCGGTGACACGCAATTATCAGGAAGGACATTTTTTCGTGGTTAAAAGAGGCGTCCGTTTTGCCACACCGCTTTTAGCCGTGATTCTCGCGCTGGAAACCACCGACATCATTTTTGCCGTTGATTCCATTCCCGCCGTTTTGGCCATTACCAAAGATCCGTTTATTATTTACACTTCCAACGTCTTTGCCATTCTGGGACTCAGATCGCTGTTTTTCGCCATTTCGGGAATAATGAGAATATTTCACTATCTGCAATACGGGCTGGTCGCGGTGCTCAGCTTTGTGGGTGTCAAGATGCTCATTTCCGATTTTTACAAAATTCCTATTAACATTTCCCTGGGTTTAATCGCGGGCTTTCTGGCTATTTCCATTATCGCCTCGCTGATCTGGCCAAAGCCCATGGAAGAACCTGTCATAAAGGCAAAGTAGGCACAGCTCTATGAAATTAAGTTACCAGGAAATATCACAGGCACAATTAAAAAAATGGGCGAGGCTCAATGATGCTAAAGCGCGCCGGGAAGAAGGAATTTTTCTGGCCGAGGGCGTCAAAGTGGTTGAAGAAATACTGGAGAGCGATTGGGAAGTCAACGCCATGCTTTTCATGCCCGACAAAATAAAAAACTGGGAAAGTCTGCCTTTTGGATCAGGAAACAAGTTCCCCGTTTATCAGCTTTCACGTTCGCAGTGGCAGAAAATCGGCCAGGACAGAGAACCGGAAGGAATTATGGCTGTGGCGCGCATAAAAAAACCATCTTCCTTATCGGGGGCTATTTCCCGCACGGACGGCAATTTTCTGATTTTGCATGAAATCAATAACCCGCGCAACCTGGGAGCGCTGATGCGCAGCGCGCATTGGTTCGGATTTACAGGCATTATTATCAGTACAAATTCAGCGGATTACACAAACCCCAAGGCGGTGCGCGCTTCCATGGGCAGCCTTTTTCATTTGACAATTGTCCCGGAAGTTGATTTATCCACGGCATTGCCGGAAATTAAAAAAAGCTTCTTGCTCATCGGTTCGCACATCCGTAAAGGTTTGCTGCCCCACGCGGCGCAAAAAAGGACGGCGCTGCTTTTAGGCAATGAAAGCCACGGCCTGCCGGAAGTGATTCTAAAAGAAACCGACGAACAATGGAGCATTCCCGGCAGCGGCAAGGCGGATTCGCTGAGCCTGCCGCAGGCCGCCGCGATTATGATGTACGAATGTACGAAAAAATAACAATATAAAGGTGTCATTCCGAATCCGCCGCAGGCGTGTGAGGAATCTTAAAGATTTCTCGTCGCTTTGCTCCTCGAAATGACATGAGGAAAAATGAACCATGAAATCATACATTCAAATTTCTACCACTACTGCCACTAAAGAAGACGCGCAAAAAATCGCGCGCTATCTGGTCGAACAAAAGCTTGCCGCCTGCGCGCAGATTTTAGTCCCGATCGAAAGCACATACACTTGGAAAAGTCAGATAGAAACAGCAAATGAATGGCTGTGCTTAATTAAGAC
>JBFYYA010000076.1:0-4965 GCA_041310245.1 Syntrophaceae bacterium
TGCTGGAGGGGCCTCAGTCTATTGTTATTGATCAGGCGGAAAACCGCCTGCACGTGCAGAAAGCGATTCTGGAGATACTTTTATAGGAGGGTGTGATAAATTGTCTGCAAAAGTAAAGAAAGTGGTTTTGGCTTATTCGGGCGGATTGGATACATCCGTGATTGTCCGCTGGCTGATTGAAACGTACGGCTGCGAGGTTGTCTGCTTTGCCGCCGATCTGGGGCAGAAAGAAGAATTAACCGGTCTGAAGAAAAAAGCGATTAACACCGGCGCCAGCAAAATTTATATCGAGGATCTCAAAGAAGAATTCGCGCGTGATTTCGTGTTTCCGGCGCTGCGCGCCAACGCGATATATGAAGGTACATATCTTTTGGGAACATCGCTGGCGCGGCCGCTGATTGCCAAAAAGCAAATTGAAATCGCCAAAAAGGAAAAAGCCGATGCCGTGGCGCACGGCGCGACAGGCAAGGGCAACGATCAGGTGCGCTTCGAGCTGACGTATATCGCGTTGAATCCTTCCATTAAAATTATTGCACCATGGAAAGACGAAAAGTGGGATTTGAATTCGCGTGAATTGATGATTGACTACGCGGAAAAACATAAAATACCCGTGCCTTTAACTAAAGCAAAGCCCTACAGCTCCGATCGCAACCTGCTGCATATTTCACACGAAGGAGGGATTTTAGAAAACCCCTGGGCCGAGCCGCCGGAAGATATTTTTGTTCTGACCAAATCGCCGGAAAAAGCGCCGGATAAACCAACGTATGTGGAGATCGATTTTGTCAAGGGTAATCCCGTGGCGATTAACGGTAAAAAAATGTCGCCGGCGGTACTTATGGATAAAATCAATCAGATCGCCGGTGAAAACGGAGTGGGACGAGTGGACATGGTGGAAAACCGTTTTGTCGGGATGAAATCACGCGGCGTTTATGAGACGCCCGGTGGGACGGTTCTATGGGCGGCGCACCGCGCGGTTGAATCACTGACGATGGACAGAGAAGTCATGCTCATGCGTGATTCGCTTATTCCCAAATACGCGCAGCTTGCTTATAACGGATTCTGGTATTCACCGGAAATGGAAACTCTGCAGGCATATATTGACGCTACGCAGGTAAACGTTACCGGCACGGCGCGCATGAAACTTTACAAAGGAAACTGTTCGGTTGTCGGACGTAGGGCGCCTCAATCACTTTACAGCGAAGATTTTGCCACCTTTGAGAAAGATCAGGTATTCAACCAGATAGACGCGATTGGTTTTATCAAACTAAATGGGCTGCGTCTGAAAATACGTAATTTATTGAAATCCAAAACCGGGAAAAAATAAAAACGGGGACAAAAGATTATGGCCCAAACAAAAAAACCATGGAGCGGGCGTTTCCAAAAAGCCACGGCTAAAGATGTGGAAAAATTCACTTCTTCTTTGCATTTCGATTGCCGCCTTTATCCTTATGATATCGAAGGCTCCATAGCTCACGCGCAGATGCTGGCAGCGCGGGGGATAATAACGCGCGCCGAGGCAAATAAAATCTGCGCGGGCTTGAAAAATATATTGAAAGACCTGGATAAAGGCAAAATTAAATTTGATCAAGCTGATGAAGATATACATATGGCCATAGAAAGGGAATTGACCAAACGCGTAGGTTCTGTAGGCGGCAAGCTCCATACCGCGCGAAGCCGCAACGACCAGATTGTTCTGGACATGCGCCTGTTTCTTCGCGAGCAAACAAAAGAGATTATCGTCTTTATTTCCTCATTACAGAAACAGATTGTTAAATTGGCTAAGGCGCATAAAAATACAATTATGCCCGGCTACACGCATTTGCAGAAAGCGCAGCCGGTGCTTTTGGCGCATTATTTTCTCGCTTTTGGGGAGATGTTTTCCCGCGACGAGGCGCGGTTTGCCGACGGCAAAAAAAGGATTGATGTATCGCCTTTAGGCGCGGCGGCACTGGCGGGAACCGGTCTGCCCATCGACAGACGGAAAACAGCGAAAATATTGAAGTTTGCTGAAGTCAGCAAAAACAGTATGGACACAGTGGCCGACCGCGATTTTATCGCCGAGTTCATTTTTTCTTGCGCGGTGACGATGATGCATTTGAGCCGCTTTTGCGAGGATTTGGTGTTGTGGTCATCGGAAGAATTCGGGTTCGCGGAAATTTCCGACGCGTATACCACGGGCAGTTCCATTATGCCGCAGAAGAAAAACCCCGATATTGCTGAACTTGTCCGGGGTAAAACGGCAAGGGTTTACGGAGATCTTGTTGCGATAATGACTTTGCTCAAAGGTTTACCCATGACCTATAACCGCGATTTACAGGAAGACAAAGAACCTCTGTTTGATGCTGTCGATACAACAAAAAGTTGCCTGATGCTTTTCACGCAAATGCTGGCTAATACAAAATTTCAGGTGGAAAAAATGCGTGTAGCGGCAGAAGATGGATTTTGCGCGGCCACAGATATCGCGGAATATCTGGTGAAAAAAGGCGTGGCCTTTCGTCAGGCGCACGAAATTGTCGGCAGAATCGTCGCTTATTGTCTCAAAAATGAAAAGCAGTTGAGCGAGCTATCGCTTGCGGAATATCAGAAATTTTATAAAGGGTTTTCATTTGAAATTAATGATGTTATAAAGCTGGAAAAAGTAATTAATGCTCGCAAACACATAGGCGGCACGGCGACATCGGCTGTTGCGGAAAGGATAAAAGAGATTGAAAGCAAAACAAAATAAATTTTTAATCAGTTTGTTATTGGTGCTTTTTGCTGTCGGATGCGGAATAAAAAGCGATCCGGTTCCGCTTGTTTCCATGATTGATTATCGCCAGATGATCAGTAATGTAAATGCGTCCGTTCAGGATAATTCGGTAGTGATGACTTGGCAGCTCAATGATAAAAGAAGCGCGATAAAAAATATTTATGTTGAAAGAAGTGAAGTCGGCGGTCCAGGCAATGAATGTGTCGGATGCCCGCTGAAGTATGAGCGTATCGGACAAAAAGAAATTATTCCATCACTGCTTAAATCAGCTCAGATTAAAAATCAGAGCTTTACCGATACAAACGTCGAGCAGGGAAAAACGTATAATTACCGTTTAATACTTTGTGACGATGCGGGTGTTTGCCAGGAAAAATCCGGCGCGCAAATAAAATTTTAAATAAGGATGAAGGAGCATTATATGTTTAAGGGAGCGATAGTAGCGATTGTCACTCCATATAAAGATGGAAAAGTGGACGAAGAGGCGTTGCGTCAGCTTATTGATTTTCAAATCGCCAATGGAACGGATGGCATAGTGCCTTGCGGCACAACCGGCGAATCAACGACTCTTTCTCATGAAGAACATGACAAAGTTATTGAAATTACTATTGATGCGGTAAAGAAGCGAGTTCCGGTTATCGCGGGAACAGGGTCAAACAGCACCGCAGAAGCGTTGCGCCTTACCCAGCATGCTTATAAGGCGGGCGCGGACGGAGCTTTGATTGTCTGTCCTTATTATAATCGTCCCACGCAGGAAGGCCTCTATCAGCACTTTAAGACTATTGCCGAAAGTGTACCCATTCCCATTGTGCCGTATAATATTCCCGGTCGCACCGGTGTTAATCTCCTGCCGCCGATGGTGGCAAAGTTGGCTAAAATAAAAAATATCGTGGGAATCAAGGAAGCCTCCGGATCGATTAAGCAGATGAGTGATGTAATTGAGCTGTGTCCGGATAATTTTGCGGTATTATCCGGTGATGACAATTTCACTTTGCCTTTGCTGGCCATGGGAGGCGCGGGTGTTATTTCCGTTATTTCCAATGTCGTGCCCGCGGACATGGCCGGACTCGTTGACGCTTTTGTCGCCGGTGATATAAATAAAGCGAAACTGCTGCATCACAAAATGGCTCCGTTAATGGAAGCATTATTTGTTGAAGTAAATCCGATTCCTGTTAAAGCCGCGCTGGCGATGATGGGAAAAATTAAGGAAGAATACAGATTACCCCTTTGTAAAATGGCTGATGCTAACAGGGAGAAGCTGAAAAAGGCTATGGCTGATTACAAACTGATTTAAATATTTTGCCCGATAATAATGAATGTAAAAGGAGATTGATGTATGGTTAAAGCCGTTGTTACCGGAGCAGGCGGAAAAATGGGAGGCAGGATAATCAGCCTCATTTCGCCGCTGGAAGATATTAAAGTAGTTGCCGCAGTGGAAGTTGCCCGGCATCCTATTATCGGCAGAGATGTAGGGCAGGCTCTGGGATTGGGAAAGACGGGCATATTGGTCTACGATAAATTAACTGACTGCATAGATCAGGCGGATGTTGTAATTGACTTTACCAATCATGAAGCTTCTTTGCGTTATTTGAAAATTGCCGGTGAAAAAAATCGCGCCATTGTTATCGGGTCAACGGGATTTACCGCCGAGGAAATGCAGGAAGTTAAGAAGTTGGCGAAAAACACGCGCTGTGTTCTGGCTCCCAATATGAGTGTCGGCGTTAATGTGTTGCTGAAGGTATTGGAATATTGCGCGGGTATATTGAACGACGAATATGATGTCGAAATAATTGAAGCGCATCACCACCTGAAAAAAGACGCGCCCAGCGGCACGGCAATGCAAATGGCTGAAATTATTGCTGATAAACTAGGGCGCGATCTGGAAAAAGACGCGGTATACACGCGCCGCGGTATAATCGGAGAAAGAACAAAAAAGGAAATCGGTATTCAGACAATTCGCGCCGGTGACATTGTCGGGGAACATACCGTTATGTTCGGGGGCACGGGAGAAAGGCTGGAGTTTACCCATAGGGCTTACAGCAGAGACAACTTCGCTAAAGGAGCGATACGCGCGGCCAAATGGATTGTTAATCAGAAAAACGGACTGTACGACATGCAGGATGTTTTGGGACTGAAATAGAGATAAATTGATTTCTGTAGTTTGCCATATAGGAATTGGTTCTAATTTAGGCGATGCTTTACAAAATTGTAAGGATGCT
>JBFYYA010000077.1:0-4378 GCA_041310245.1 Syntrophaceae bacterium
GGAACGGCGCCTTCTTCCAGAAGCAAAACCGTTTCATTGAGCAGCGGCGCCAATATCCGGGTGGTATAAAATCCGGGGCCATCCTTTACGACGATACAGGTTTTTCCCTGGGCAATGCCCATATCCACAGCGGTGGCTGTGACCCATGGGGCGGTTTCATTAGTGGTAATGATTTCCAAAAGCGGCATCCTCGGCACGGGTGAAAAGTAATGCATGCCGATGACGTTTTGCGGCCTTTTGCAGCCCTGTGCGATGTTTTTAATCGGTATAGCCGAGGTATTGGACGCAAAAATTGTTCTTTCGTCCGTAGCTTCTTCTACATCCGCCAAAATGCGCTGCTTCAAACTCAGTTCTTCAAATACCGCTTCTACAACCAAATCGGCATTCCTAAACAAGGAGTAATTATCACAGGGAACAAGTTTGTTATACTGGATGTCCCGGTCAAATGGAACTATAGCCCCCGACTTGGTGCGCTTGTCCAATCCTTTCCAAATCTCCTTCATGCCGGATGCCGCCGCATCAAGGCTTACGTCCTTCATCAGGATTGTATCGCAGATGGATGTGGAAACAGCGGCAATGCCCTGACCCATGAAACCCGTACCTACAACCGCCAGCTTGCCCACCTTCCGGGCAAGATTTTTTTGCGGATTTTTTTTGAGCTCACCCATTTTGAAAAAAAGGTTTCTGAGAGACTGGGACTGGGGCGACATGACTAAACTTCCGAAAAGTTCAATTTCCTTTTTCAGTCCCGCGGTTATGCCTTTTTTAAATCCGTATTCGACCGCGTCAATGATGGCATATGGAGCGGGATAACAACCATATGTCTGGCTGGTAATCATTTTTCTGGCCCGGCTAAAAACAATCGACCGGCCCACGGGATTAGATTCCAGTAAAAAATTCATAAAAGAACGCTTTCGCTTTCTTGCCGGAATGCCCTTTTTGACCAGCTGCAGGGCTTTTTTAATCCCCGTTTCCTTTAATCCATAGGGAGGAATCAGTTCATCAACCAGACCTGCCCGCTTGGCTTGCTTTGCCCGCAGAGTACGTGCGGCAAGCATCATGGGCAGAGCCTTGGTGAGCCCGATAAGTGCGGGGAGCCGCTGCGTTCCTCCCGCCGCGGGCAGTAATCCAAGCTGAACTTCCGGAAAGCCCAGTACGGTTCGCGGGGAATCAACGGCCAGGCGGTAATTGCAAACCAGCGCCAGCTCCAGGCCGCCACCCAGACAGTTGCCGTGGACACAGGCAACCACGGGAATTTTCATATCCTCCAGCTCGTTGAGAATCGCGTGCCCTTTAGAAATATAGGTAATTGCTTCCTGCGGGTTACGCATACTTTCTATTTCATCGATTGCCGCGCCGACAACAAAATTATCTTCCTTCGCGCTCATGATAACCAGGCCGATTACATCATTGCTTTTTTTTATGTCACTTAAAACGCTTGCCACTTCATCCAAAAAACCGGATGAAACCTTATTTACCTTACCATCCGGACAGTCTATGGTGATAATGGCGATTTTCTCTTTAGTTTTTTCCAGGGATAAATATTTCATGATAATTACCTCTATTGTGCATTTTCCAGAATGATAGCATTTCCCACAGCCCCCGCGCCGCATCCCGCGATCAAACCAAATTGCGCGTTTTCTTCCTGCATGCGGCTGCAGCAACTGGCAATAAGCCTGCCGCCCGTGGCCCCGAAAGGATGACCAAGGGAAAGGGAACCTCCGCGATTATTCACCTTTTCCAGATCAACTTTCCCCAATTTGCCTGACAATCCCAGCTTTTCTCTGCAAAATTTTTCCGACTCCATGTACCGGATATTAGCCAGAATCTGCGCCGCAAAGGCTTCATGGATTTCAAAAACCTTGATATCGGAAAACGCGAGATTTGCTTTTTGCAGCGCAAGCGGCGCGGCAAAAGCAGGACCGAGAAGCAATTCTTCCCAGGGGTCGGAACCGGCATGGGCGTAAGCGCGGATATAAGCCAGGGGCCTGAGCCGTAGTGCTTTTGCTTTTGATTCCTTCATCAACAAGACTGCGGAAGCGCCATCCGTCAGAAAAGAAGAATTGCCCGCCGTGACTGTTCCATATTTTTTTTCAAAGGCTGGCTGTATTTTAGCAAGCCTTTCCAAAGTCGCGTCCGGCCGCGGCCCGTTATCTTCCGTAATGGTTTTGTTTGTGCCTGGAACTACGACAGGAACAATCTCTTTTTGCATTGTGCCGTTTTGAGTGGCGGCGACAGCCAGTCGGTGTGAGCGCGCGGCGAATTCATCTTGTTCCCTCCGGGTAATACCGAGACGGCGGGCAAGCCTGTCGGCGTTTTCGCCCATAATAAGACCGGTGGAGTATTCGCCGATGCTCGGCCGTTCAATGGCCAGAAAATCCTTGAGCTTCATCCCCTTGAGAAGTTTGAGCTTCCCCTGTAAATTTTTCGGACGTTTGAACATAGTAAAATCCAGGATGAAGCGGCGATATCGCTTACCTATTTTGATCGCTGGATCGGACATGAATTCCGTTCCGCCAGCAATTACTGTGTCAACCTGGCCACATTTGATCATCTCAAAAGCGGTGGTTACCGCGATGTTGGCCGAAACGCACGCCGCCGTGCAGGTATGGGCGGGAATAGAACCGGAAAGTCCCGCGCCCAACATTATTTCCCGCGCGACGTTGGTGGTGGCGGCATCCGCCATAACCGTTCCCATGATCACATAGTCGACTAACGCGTGATCTATTCCTGTTCTGGCGACAAGCCCCTTAACGGAGTAACTGCCCAGCTTCCACGCCATCAGGTCATAGTAGGCCGTGCCCGAACGCAGAAAAGGCGTCCGGCACGCATCGATAACAGCAACCCTGTCTTGATCAACTGTTTTCATAATGTTACTTTTACCTCGAATTTCCGGAATATCTTTGCTATTGGAATATTCCTGTATTTATCATTTATAAGCCCATGAATTTGGCCGCGATACCTTTCATTACTTCGTTCGTCCCGGCAAAAATTCTGGTGACGCGGATATCCCGCCAGGCACGGGCTATCGGATACTCCTCGCAATATCCGTAACCGCCGTGAAGCTGAAGACATCTGTCGGCGACACGAAAAGCCATGTCCGTTGTCCAGTATTTGGCCATGGCCACCTCTACGACAATATCCTTGCCTTCTGCATGTTCCACAATCAACTTATCGAGGAAGGTGCGCCCTAATTTAACTTCGGTGGCCATCTCCACGATTTCGAACTGGATGTGCTGGAATTTGGAGAGAGGTCGTCCAAATGCTTGTCGTTCCCGGCAATATCTTACAGTAAAATCCAGCATGAATTCCGCGGCGGCAACTGCGCCGATTGCGCACACCAGGCGCTCCTGCTGAAGCTTTGTCATGAGTTTCAGAAAGCCGCTGTTCTTTTCGCCGAGGCGGTTTTCTTTAGGAATGCGGCAATCAGTAAAGTATAATTCAGCGGTGTCCTGGCTGTGCCAGCCGATTTTTTTTATTTGCTTCCCTTTTTCAAAACCGGGCGTGCCGGATTCAACGATATAGAGGTCAACAGCCTGATGTTGCTGCTGCACCGCGGCATCCCGCGCGGCGACGATAACCAGATCGCAGTTGATCCCGTTGCTGATAAATGTTTTCTGGCCGTTGAGAATAATTTGGTTGTCGTCTTCCCGGGCGGTTGTTTTCATGGAAGCCAGATCGCTACCGGCATTCGGCTCCGTCATGGCCAGCGCGGTAATGATGTCTCCCGACACACAGGCGGGGAGGTATTTTTGCTTTTGCTCTTCAGAACCGAAGGCTGAAATATAAGGGACACAGATATCGCTGTGTAAAGATGCGGCCAGCCCGGAAAAATTGCATTTGACAAGCTCTTCGCAGACAATTACTGAATATAGAAAATCACCGCCCGCGCCGCCGTATCTTTCGGGAATATCGGTGCACAGAAAACCTTGCCCTCCCATTTTTTTCCAGAAACTTCGAGGGACAATGCCGGCTTCCTCCCATTCTTCAATATGGGGCACAATTTCTTTATCCAGAAATTTTCTCAAACCATCCCGGAAGATATTATGTTCCGCGGTGTAGGAAATAATATTCATCTAATTCTTCCTCCTTCATCATGTCTTATTGTAAGACAAGCTCATTATAAGTATGCCATATTTTTTAGTCAAGCACTTTTTAATGCCTCTTTCAAATAATTGGAGAAAACTTTTGTCCCGGATGAAATTTTCAGTAGTCACTATAGCGTATCATCGGAAATCGCGTTATATTGTAGCAGGGTATAAAATATTATCTTGTTTTTATTACGATTTACCGCAAGCAGGCTTTATTAATCATATATAATAAATGGATCTCTGGTGGGACGATTACCTTTAAACTCGGTGAATAATATTAGAATGAA
>JBFYYA010000078.1:0-3347 GCA_041310245.1 Syntrophaceae bacterium
ATAAATCTTTGTTGCTGGTATTCGTTCATTTTAACGACACTTTCCCAGTAAGCGGCTACTTCCGGCAGCCCGTAATATTCGCAAAGATATGCCAAATGAAGGATATCTTTTTTAAAACAGGAGCCGCCGAAACCGATTCCCGCCTGAAGGAACTTGCTTCCTATACGACTGTCCATTCCCACCGCTTTGGCAACTTCCGATACATCGGCTTCAGTTTTTTCACAAAGAGCTGAAATAGAATTTATGGAAGAAACGCGCTGTGCTAAAAAAGCATTTGAAACGAGCTTGGAAAGTTCAGAGCTCCATATGTTTGTAGTGATGATTTTTTCTTTAGGAACCCAACGCGAGTAAATATTGACCAGCTCCTGCCTCGCTTTCAAGCCGTTTTTCGTATCGCGAGATCCGATAAGCACGCGATCTGGATTTTCCAGGTCATTGATGGCTGTTCCTTCGGCGAGAAATTCAGGGTTGGAAAGAACTTCGAATTTAATCTTTCCTTTGGCTGGAGCCAAAATTTTTTCCATTGCAGCGGCTGTTTTAACGGGCAAAGTGCTTTTTTCGATGACAATTTTAGAAGATTTAGAATTTTCCAGAATTTGGCGGGCCGTTTTTTCCCAATATTGTAAATCCGGAGCCTTGCCGGCGCCTTCACCGAATGTTTTTGTCGGTGTGTGCACGCTGACAAAAATGATGTCGTTTTCAGTAATTGCTTTTTCTATATTATTTGAAAAGAATAAGTTTTTTCCGCGCGTTTTTTTGATAATTTTGTCCAATCCCGGCTCATAAACGGGAAGCTCATGCGAATTCCATGCGTTAATGCGTTCAGGATTAATATCTACGACAGTTACGCGATAATCAGGGCATTTTGACGCAATCATCGCCATAGTTGGGCCACCGACGTAACCTGCGCCGATGCATAAAATGTTTTTTTTGAATTTCATTATATATTAATAGCCTCCGCCGGCTTAGAGATTTTCCAGTGCTTCGCGAAAATATTCAATTGTCTTTAATAATCCTCCATCAAAACTTATTTTTGGTTTCCAGCCTAGTATTTCAGAGGCCAGGGTGATATCTGGTTTTCGCTGAGTAGGATCGTCAGCGGGAAGAGGATGAAATGTTATCTTTGATTTACTTTTGGTCATCTCTACTATTTTTTCTGCTATTTCCAAAATAGTATATTCCTGCGGATTGCCCAGGTTTACCGGCCCGTAAAAATCATCAGGTGTGTTCATCATGCGCATCAGTCCATCTACCATATCATCAACATAACAAAATGACCGGGTTTGAGAACCGTCTCCATAAACTGTTATTTCTTTCCCCTGGAGAGCTTGAATAATGAAGTTGCTGACCACGCGTCCGTCTTTAATCGCCATGCGCGGGCCATACGTGTTATAAATTCGCGCTATTTTTGAATTGACGTTGTTTTGTCGACGATAGTCCATCATCAGGCATTCCGCGGCGCGTTTTCCTTCATCGTAGCAGCTGCGAATACCTACCGGATTTACCCGTCCCCAGTATGTTTCCTTTTGCGGATGTTCTTCCGGATCTCCGTAAACTTCCGAAGTAGATGCCTGAAGAATTCTGGCTTTCGCTCTTTTGGCGATGCCCAGCATGTTAATTACACCAATAATGTTTGTTTTAACGGTTTTAATGGGATTTTGCTGATAGTGAATAGGTGAAGCCGGACAGGCAAGATTATATATTTCATCAACTTCCAGATAGACCGGATTAACTATGTCATGGCGAATCAATTCAAAATGCGGATCACCCGTAAGATGATTAATATTGTCTCTCGTGCCGGTAAAAAAATTATCCACGCAAACCACGTAATTACTTTCTTTTACCAGTCTCTCGCAAAGATGAGAGCCTAAAAATCCCGCTCCGCCTGTAACCAATATTCTTTTTATCATATAATCTCAGAATTCATTATGGAATTTTATCATAACAACTGATATTAAACTTAAACAGGCGTAAGTTGTCAACTATAAAAATATATTTTAGCGGGAACTGAATGATGAATAGCAAGGATTTAAAAAAAGGCGTCCTTTATGTTGTGGCCACGCCAATCGGCAATTTGGAGGACATATCTATGAGAGCGCTTCGGGTAATGAAAGAAGCGGACATAATCGTTGCCGAAGATACCCGTCACACCAAAGCGATGCTTAACGCTTTTCAAATATCAACGCAGCTTATCAGCCTGCACGAACATAACGAAAAAGAAAAAAGCGTATTGATTATTGAAAAAATAAAGACGGGAAAAGATATTGTTTATGTGACGGACGCCGGGACTCCCTGTATTTCCGATCCCGGTTATTTTTTGATATCCAAGGCGCATGATGAAAATATAAAAGTAATTCCTGTTCCCGGGCCTTCAGCTGTTATTGCCGCGTTGAGCGTTTCAGGATTTCCCGCCGATAGTTTTGTTTATTGCGGATTTCTTCCGTCGCGTGACAATGATAGGAAAAAATATTTAAAAACATTAAAAATTGAAGAAAGAACAATAGTGTTTTATGAATCGCCGATGAGGATTATGGCCAGCTTAAATGACTTGCGTGATATTCTGGGTAACCGCGAAATTGTATTAGCCAGGGAAATAACTAAAAAGTTTGAGGAAATTAGAAGAGGTGATATTTCCGCAATCATTGATGAATTAACGGATAGAAAAATTAAAGGGGAAATAACAATAATTATCAAAGGAGAAAAAATTGCCGCTACACTCCTGTCAGATGAAGAAATAAAACAAAAAATTGCAGAAATCAAAGAAAATAGTGACGTGTCTTTGCGTGACGCCGTAGCCGAAGTCGCGAGAAATACCGGCGTATCCAAAAAGAGAGTTTATGAAATAGGCATCAAATTGGATAAAGAAAAGAGTAATTAAAAAAGTGCGGGAAATTATTCCCGCACTTTTTTTGATTTTAAGCCTTGAGTGCATTTAATTTAGAAAGTGTTGTTTCCGCTTCGGCAATTACGCGATCAATAAGTTCTTTTGTGGTCGGAATGTCGGTAATGCCTCCGCAGCATTGTCCCGCGAATAAAATGCCTCGTTCCACATCTCCTTCATTGAGCGCTTTGAGATGTTTCATGTTACCCACGGCCTGGCGTGCCAATACCAAAAGAGGATGTCCTTCTTCGGCGCGCAGCATTTCAATAGTTGCGCCCATAAATTTCGCAAACGAAAGATTCATCAGCTTCTTAACAAGTAATGCGCCCTGGATTGCTTCAATAACAGGAAAGCTTCTTTTCATCATCGCTTCAGCTTCCTTTGTCTTCAAAACACGCCCATCCATCCCGTCAAATACGTTGCTGTATAGGGTATCCTGCTCAGTCGCATCGATGCATAGTTTTTT
>JBFYYA010000079.1:0-11307 GCA_041310245.1 Syntrophaceae bacterium
TGGTGCCCCTGGCGCGAGTCGAACGCGCGGCACACGGATTAGGAATCCGTTGCTCTATCCTTCTGAGCTACAGGGGCAGCCGTTTTTCATAGAAGTTTTCGCGACTTAACATGCTTTATTAGGGCTGTCAATGACAAGAAAGATTGATGCCGGAAAAGAACGTCGAGCAAACTAACAAAAAAATAAAACTTAGTTTCACTCTTCGGCCTTCAGCCTTTAACCTTGTCACCTTGTTTTGGTTCAAACTGATTTTTTGCCGACCAGAAAGACGGCAGATGGCGCAGTAAATACATGAGGCTTTTGCGGTGCTCCCAAATACGACGGCGGAATTTTCTTCGCCATCCGGGATCGGAATAGAATCTCTTCACATATTCGTTATACAGTTGATCGAGCCGCGCGCGTGAGGAAATTCCCTTGGGCACAAAAATAAAATTCAGGCAGTTCATCAACCGCCAGTCCTCGTTAAACTCTCCGTCCTCCCGGATATTCGCCCACAGCGGCGCGCCGGGAAACGGCGTGAATTTTGCCATGTTCATATCGTCCAGGCCCAGAGAAATAATAAAATCGGAAGTGCTCCGAATTGATTCCTCCGTTTCTCCCGGAAGCCCCATCATAAAAAGCCCCTTGGCGCGCAGACCCGCACGCTGAATGCGGCCTACGGTATCGCGCACGTCATCGAGCGACACGCCGGATTTATGCCGGGCGAGCATTTCCGGATCGGCGGATTCAATTCCCAGCGATACCATCAGGCAGCCCGCGTCTTTGAGCATCCGCAGCAATTCATCATCGGTGTAACCCACGCGCACAGCGCAGTTGAAATTTACGCCCAGCGGAAAACGCGAAAGCTTCGCGCAAAGCTCGACAATGCGCCAACGGTTGGCCGTGAACAAATCGTCATAGATATTTATGTGCCGCACTCCGAATTTTTCGCGCAGATGTTTCATATGTTCATAAATGTAAGCGGCGGAATTGTAGCGAAAACCTTTCTTAAAGACCGACCGGTCGCAATAAGAGCACTGATACATACAGCCGCGTGAAGTTATCATCGTGGCGCCGGGCGTCTGGATATAGCTAAAAAGCGGTAAATGATAATCACGGGGAAAACCGGGCAATTTTTCATAAGCAGGGAAAGGCAGGCTATCCATATCTGCGATTTTTTCCCGCGGCGCGTTAGTAACAATTTCCTCTCCATCGCGCCAGATTAATCCATGGATTTCGGCAGGCATTGCTCCGGCGGCGAGCTCCGACATGGTGATTTCACCCTCGCTCGCGATAAGATAATCAAATGCCAGGTAATCACGCAGTAACTTTCCTTCCAGCGCTGATACGTGAACCCCGCCACAGACGGTTACAATCTCCGGCGCTTGTTCTTTGATTTTTTGCGCCAGTTCTGCGGCATCGGGAAATGATGAAGTTGTGGCGGAAAAACCGATGATGTTTGGCTGACAATCCAAAATAGATTTGGCCTGTTTATTCAGGTCAAAAGAAACTCCGGCGCCGAGACAGTCATAAACAAAAACCTCATGCCCCTCGCGCATTAAATAAGCGGCAATGGAAAGAAGCCCCTGCGGCACCATCCGGTTGGCGATATCGGTAATATCCCGCTTACCGGGAAACCAGTTGAATCCCCGCGGATGAACAAGTACGATTCTCTTTTTATGATTTGTCAAAATCTTCATTACCGGAATAAATAAGCAGGATAATGTTTCTTATTTCCGCGCCAGGATAAACGCCTGCCGGCCGGCGGCGTTAACATTGTAATGGAGGAAACAGCCGGTTTTTTTTGACTGAAGGGCATGGGCAATACCAAAAGCGGAGGCGACTGGATGAATACCGCAGCATGGTAAATAATCATGAATTTGCCAGTTATTTTTATTCTTCCAGATATCTATTTGCTCTTCCTTCACGCGGAATCCGGGCAGAAAATAATTTTCTTTTGTTTCCATGCCAGGTAAATTTTTTTCGGGTAAAACACCTTTTTCCGGCGGAGCAAAGTGCACCGCTAAAATATCACCAATCTTCTGCTGCTCACCGCGCCCTACCAAAAGCCAGGAGCTGCCTTCGCCGACCGGAAGCAGGCGGGAATTATCAGTTGTCAGATTCATTCTTTCGCGTGATTCTTCAATTGTCGGCGTGAAAACATCGCAGCCGCCGACCAGCGCCAAATCGATCTGCGCGCTTTCCAGATAGGTTTGCGCCAGCCATAATGCTGATTCAAAAGATAATTCCTCTTCAGAAATAGTCAGAATAATACCCTTTACACCCGCTTCACGCGCCAGAAAAAAGGCAGCGGCATTGCTCACGGAATTGGCAAACTGATTGGGGCTGGGAAATCCGCCGTCATGCTTGAACACCTGAGTAATAAAAGGAAGAATTTCATCGATATTGCCCAACCCGGTAGACAAAAAGATACCTACTTTTTTATCGTGTAAAATTTCTTTGGGTACGCTCTGCAGGCAGTTCAGCGCCCCGCAGCAAACCAGCTTGATGAACCTTCCCGCGCGCCGCATCGGCTGCCCCATAATTTTCTGCACAATTTCATCAGAGCTAAGCGGCAACTTTGCTTCCTCCCACAAAGCATCGCCATTAGCCACAAGCGCCGGTCCCAAAAAACTTGCGGCAATTACCGGAAGAGGCGCTTTAAAAATATTGGTTTTATCCAGCGACAATATCATCACTCCTTAATAATCAGATAACTGGTGCAGGTTCCGCCAAAGCCAAAGAACGTGCACAGATAAGCGCCGTTGGACGCGACGTTGTTTTTCTGGGCAGGAGCAAAGCCGATTTCCTCATCCAGCTGTCTGAAGCCGAAACTTTTCGGAATAAGTCCTTCTTCCAGGCAGGAAAGCCAAACCGCTGTCTCCATCGCTCCCGCCGCGCCCAGAGCATGGCCCAGAGCCCCTTTAAGCGAAACCACGGGGGAAAGTTTTTCGCCAAATAATTTATGCAAGCCCAGGCCTTCGGAAAGATCGTTATCTTTTGTTCCCGTGCCATGCGCCTTAATTGCCACAATTTCGGAAGCTGATACTCGCGAAAGGCTTAAAGTCTGAGCAACGACTTCTTTAACCAGTTCACCATCCAGCCCCCCGGAAGTAAGGCTGCTGTTATCGTTAAAAAGGTAGCCTCCGGCAAATTTATATACGCTTTTCGCGTAACGCGCCTTATCGCCTCGCTCCAATATCACCGCGCCCGCCCCTTCGCCTATTTGCATGCCGGAACGAGTGGCGCAAAACGGGCGGCACTGATCATAATCACAAAGAAGCAGACTTGAAAAACCGTGCAAAGTAAGATTCAAAAGCGGTTCAAAGCCGAAAACAATCGCCCGCTTAATTTTTTTCTGTTCCAGAAGTTTAGCGGCGACAACCAAAGCGTGCGAGCTGGAAACACAGGCCATGCTTAAAGTAAAGGCCATGCCCTTAATGCCGTATTTATCGGCGATTACTTGTGTTACTTCACCCGGACCTCTGTTGCGGCCGGAAATAGGCGGCGATTCCTTCTTGGGATTCCGGCGAATCTCTTCAGTAAATTCATATTCGTTGCGGATAAAAAAACCGCCGGTAGTTCCCACAAACAGGCTGGATTCGGTAATTTCAGACGGAGATAGTCCCGCCCTCTCTATGGCTTCATCCAGCGCGCCCTCCAACATCTTTTGGGATTTGCTCAAATGGTCGCCATCGTATGGGACAGCAAACGATTTGAATTCACTGCTGATTAAATGAGACGCCTCACCGGCTTTAGCCGGCCGGACTTTTCCTTCAATTAAATTTTTCGCGGATTCCGGAGCGCTCCAACCAAGCGTGGTTACTGCACCCCAACCGCGCACGTAGATATCTTTATCGCTCACTTTTTAACCTTGGGCGCGTTAATAACAAAATCGGCAAGGGTATTAAAATCCTGCATCGCCTTGGCCGCGGTGGAAGCATTTTTTAATTCGACCCCAAACTGATACCTAAGCTCCATGGCAATTTCCATGGCGTCAAGGCTGTCTAGTTTAAGCGGTCCCGGCCCTCCGATAAAAGGGACATCCGTGGGCACATCCTTTGGATCCACATCCTTAATCTCACACGCCTTGATAACGAGCTCCTTAAGCTTGAAAATTAACTCGTCTCTTGAGGCCACATTTAATTCTTTATACGCCTGTTCTAAATCCATTTAACTCTCCTTCCGGCAATATAAAAGCAGATTCCTGCAAATAGTGTCAATATAATTAATTTAGGCAAGATTGTGCCGAATACAGCGTCGCGTAAAAAAATATCCAAATACGCCTGATGCGCCCAATACATCGGCGAAATCATCGCCAGTTTTTTCATGAATAGCGGCATGAGCACGTGCGGCATCATAATCCCGCCGAAAACGCCCATCAGTATGGCTCCAGTTGCCGCCAGGGTTGAAGATTGCTCGGGCGTTCGTGCCAGTGACGCGACAAGCACGCCAAAACCGGTTGTGGCAGCGGCAACAACCAATGTTACCGGCAGCATATACCAGGGATGCTCTCCCAGATTAAAGGAAAAACTGATAATATGGGACATAATATACACACCGATCAGCATCATTAAGACAAATTGTAAAATATTTATCAGATAATAAGGAATAATTTTCCCCAGTATAAGCAAATTAGTATTTACCGGATAAGTAAAAAGACGCTGGAGAGTGCCGTCTTTTTTTTCCTTTAAAAAGCCAATGGACATGGGGATGGCAATGAAAAACATCGCGAATATAGCGTAGGCCGGAACATTTTGCTGAAGAGGAGTGGGAAATTCTTTGTTAGGCTTAGTTTTCTCTGCGACCAAACCGGAAACCACGGCATCCAGATTTTCAATACCCATGACCACCTCGACGGTTAAACTGGTGATCAGCGAACGAGCGGCTATTTTGTAGCCGGCATCAATAACCGGATCAAAATAAATTTCTACCGGGTTATCTCCCTCATCAAATCCTTTAGGAATTGTGACAACCGCCTGCGCCTTGCCATCAGATAAAATCTGATCATCGCTCATACCTTGAGGCCGCACAACATACTGAATCATTTTATTGGACTTTATTTTTTCCTCAAGCAGGTTTGCTTTGGGAGAGTTACTCTCGTTTTCAATAACCATCTGAATTTTTCGTCCGGTTACTTTGTCAGCCCATACGCCTTCCATGGCCAATGACAGAAATAAAATCAGCGCCACCGGCATAATAAAAAGAAGCAGGATTGTCTGCCGGTCACGAAGCAAAATCAGCATTTCTTTTTTGATTAATTCTTTCAATTGTTTCAAAATCAATTGATTTCCTCAGCGATATATTTTGCAGTAAAAGATAGGCGGCACCCAATATGCATGCAGCCTTTACACATCACGCAATGCCTTCCCTGTCCGCTCCAGAAAAAATTCTTCCAAATTATTAATTTCCTTCATGTCTCCGGAATAAATATCTTTACCCTGATCCACCAGCGTTACATGGGAACAAAGGCGCTGGGCTTCTTCCATAATGTGCGTACAAAGAAGTATAGTCACACCAGATTCGTTGAGTCCTGCCAGCGTTTCGTAAATATGATTGCGGCTCTGGGGATCTACGCCCACTGTCGGCTCATCCAGAAGCAGCAATTTAGGTAAGTGAAGAAGCGCTACCGCCAGATTCAGCCTTCTCAGCATTCCGCCGGAGTACGTGGATACCGGTTTTGCTGAGTAAGCAGATAAACCTGTTTTCTTCAATGCTTCGTTAGCCCGTTCCTTGATCAATGCTTGTTGCAGGCCGGACATGGAGCCAAAAAATTGCAGATTTTCTTTCGCGGTGAGCGTTGTGTATACCGATATCGGCTGAGGAGCATAGCCGATTACCCGCAATGTTTCTTTGTCCGGCATTTTCTTTCCATAGATGGACGCGGAACCGGAATAACCGCGCAGTTGCCCGGTAATAATACGCATCAGCGTTGTTTTGCCCGCGCCGTTGGGTCCGAGCAGCGCGTGAAACTGCCCACTTTCCACTTCCATGGAAAAATCGCGTAAGGCATAATCTTGCCCCGCTGCATTGTTTTTTTCAGCGGGTTTATCGTAAGAAAATGTTACTGAGAATATTTCCAGCGCTTTCACGATTTGAGCTTCCTGACTGCTTTATCCAAATCTTTAAATAACTGCTCTTCGCGCCCCGCGCAAATAAGCATCAACCCGCCCGCCTTGGCAAAGGTATCTTCGGCCTGCCCCCTCTGCTTGACAACGCGAGCGGAAACAACGGCAAATTCACGCCAGATGTCGCCAATTGCCGTCATTTCCTGAGACATCGCGGCAAGTTCGTCTGAACCGAAAAGTTCGGCTGCTTCCTGCAGAAAAGCGGCATACATAAACCGGAATCCCGCGCCGCCCGTGCCCACTTCTTCCTGCATGCGCACCACATTGGCCAGACGCCGGCAGGCCTCGGGAAAGCCCAGCTTGTCCGGGCTTTTGATAATGTTTTTTGCCAAATATCTCATTCCTTTAATGCCGATAAAGGGAAATGGCACACGTAACATCATGTAACATGATTCTTTTATCCCTTCGAGACAGGCGCGACCGAAATCGGGATTCTCGGCAACAGTCTCGGCCCAATACATAAATCCCTTCGGTTCCAGCGGCCCGCGCGCGAAACGCGCCCGCTCCAGATCTTCCGTCGAGCAGTCCACGGGATGATCCAGGACAGGATCACTGACGCGAAACCCGTTTTCAATTTCGCGCAGAACAATAATATTGTGGCCGTTGAATTGAAAACGAAACCTCTGCGGCATATAGGAAAGCCAATAAATATTGGTTGTTAAACCGACGAGACGGCCATCCTGAAGCGCCTGCCGCAGCTCGGCCATGCCTTTTTGCGCATTTCGGTATTGCCTGGTAAAAAATTTCCCTCCCAAGCGCTTGGCCACTTTGGGGAAAAGCGTCCGCGGGCGCGAACGAAACGTGGTTATCGGCATTCCCACCCATTTGATAAACGGCAGGTGGCCGAAAAACATGCCGCTGCCGATGCCGAAAACCATGGCTTCGGAAACTTCTACGCCCTGATCCCGAAAAAGCGCGGAAGTAACACCGCTTTCACAATGTGCCGCATGTTGATGAATAAAAGGTCTGCCAGTGACGGTTATTTCTGCGTTCATTCTACTTATTATTACCTTTCCCTGCGCTTTTTTCCGGTACTGTTTTTAACTCTTCTAAGCTTAAAGCCAGCGCCTTCGCGTAACTGGCCAGCAAAGAAGGTTTGAGCCGGGAGAAAATTTCCGGGTGAAAATGTCTTTTTACTCGGAATACGGCAATGCCTGCCGTCTTAGCCAAAATCCGGGGATTCATTTGCCGGCTCTCCATATGGTAGTAAAGCGGGCTTCTAATGCCAGCAAGCACCTCTTTCCTGGTTTCCTCCAGATGCGACGCCAGTTCGTTAACGGCAAGCCCGTTGACCACTTCTTCATATTCCCAACCCGTACTGGGCACAATTACATATTTCCCCTTATCGTTGAGCGCGTAGCAGGCGCGTCTTTCGCCTTCGTAAAAAGTAATATCTTGCGGAACTTCTTTTACCTTCATTTTAAACACTATCCTTGCTGTTAAAAAATAATTCTTATACTAATTTCATCCAAACGACTAGCAAATCCTTGTCGCCGGTTAATTAAGATTTCTTATCATATTTTTCCCCTAAAAAAGGCTCAAAATGATGCCATTCAAATGGATACGCGCGGACAAAATCAGCCAGCTCATCGGCATAACGCTGAGCCGACCGGCAAACTGCCTGTTTACGGTCAGCCCGTGACGAGGCAGTTACTTTGCGCCCCGGGGATACCGCCACATGATATTTACCAAAATCCTTTTCGTGAACAAAAAAAGTCATCAGAGGCGCGCCGGTCACGAGCGCAAGCAAATGCGGCGTGTCCGGTATTTTTGCTTCATGACCCAAGAAATTCACCATGACATAGCTCTGCTTTCCCCAGAGGCGGTCACCGCTCATGAAAATAATACCGCCGTCACGCAAAAAATTTATTCCTTCCAGCAGGGCGAACGGCGATTTTTCCTCAACGGACGTCGTCACTATCTTTATACCATGCGCGGCCAATTTCTTTTTCTGAATATTTTCCACCTGCTCTTTATGTTTTACCTTTTCGCCCAGATAAAGCATCATCGGCATTCCTTTGCGTTTCAGCATCCGCGCGGCCAGCTCCCAATTTCCGACATGCGACATGACCACCACGGCGCCGGTTTTCTTTTCGACGGCATCGTCCAGATGCTGCCAGCCCTCTTTGGTAAATTCAATTTTGTCTTCCGGCAAATGAACAAAGCGGTGAATATATACATTGGTAAAATTATGATACTGCTTCCACGCGCAGCGCAAATAATAAAAAATACCCTTACCGGGAATTAGCGCTTTATAAAACTTATAACTGTGCGTTACGCGCCGGGGAAAAAGAAAGTAATAACCGGTGGCGATAAACCAGGAGAAAGTGCGAAAAAACCATACTCCCCACCGTCTGGAAAAATAAAGAGCAACATAATAGGATATTTTTTTTACCACTTTGCTGTATCCCGCCAGATAATGACATGCCGCATATATGGATTTACTTTGTTGGTAAAACCAGAACAGGCAAATTTATCGCGTCGATTATTTTTACGTCAGGGCTGTCAAAAACTTTCCCGTATATTTTAGGCCTTAATTTATGTCCGACAATAACCAAATCAATACTGCTATCCGCGCAGTATTTGACAACTTCTTGGGCCAGATCACCTTTCGCCGTCGCGTAGATTACGCTCACGGAAGATAACAGTTCATCAGAGGCTAGCTCTCTCATTTTTAGCGCCACCGCGTCTTCGCGATCCGCAGGATGGCGAAAACCGGCCTGCGGATCATTAACATATAAAAAATGTATTTCACTGCCAAAGGACTGCGCGATTTTCAACGCACTGACGACCGGCGCGATATTGGCCGAATCAAGATCTATGGCATACAATATCTTTTTAACACCGAACATAATCTTATTCCTCATATCGTTTTACAGATATTACAAGGACAGACCAATATATGTCAACATTATGTTTTTCTAGAAATATTATGCTTTTCTACCGACAAACCACTTTTCTTCAACTTGAGCGACGGCGGCATCAAACACCTCAGCCTTAAATCCGGCCCCGGTTATTAATGCTGATATTTCCTCGCGCGCGCGGAAACGTTCCGGTATGCGCGCAAACATCAGCCTGAGCACTTCTATCCAGCGCTTCCAGGGAATTCTTCTTTCCGCTGGCACCGTCGCACGAATAAGCAATGTGCCGCCATCTTCCAATTTTTCATAGATGCTCCGCAACACCAGTTTTGCTTCTTCATCCGAAATCAGATGAAACATGTCCAGCATCAATACATGATCAACGCTGCCCTCAACGGGTGGCAAATCAGGCGCGCGGCCTGCCTGCACGCTGCCTCTTTCACCTACAACCCTCGAGGCAATCAGGATTCTTTCTTCATCCGGATCAAGCCCGAAAACTTTTGCCTGCGGATAAATTTCCAAAAGCCATGTAGCAGGAATTCCGTAGCCGCAGCCGATATCGATAATCCGTCGCGGATTTTGAACATACTTATGCAATTCGGCAAACATCGGGTCGAGTTTTATTTTGAAGCGCGCAAACAGGCGCGGATATCCCGGCAAATGACGATAACGCAAAACAACGCGACGGAAATGTTCACGCGACGCCGGGGCAACCGGGCCGGTCGGGTAATCAACCGAAGAAAATATTTTATGCATCAGCGTCGGCAAAAGGAAAAACGTGCCGATAAAAGAATAAATAATGCCAAACATTGAGGTTAAACCGATGCTGCGCAAAAGCGAATGCCGGGCCAGCGCCAGAACGCCGAAGCCTATTAAAGTCGTGGCGGCGGCCATGAACATGGCCAGCTTTATCGTGTCCAGCGCCGGATGGTTGTCATCCGGGTAACGCTGATACATGCAGACATAGTAAATCGCGTAATCTATCCCCATGCCCATAATGACAATCCAGAGCATAATACTGGGGATATCCAGAGGATGGCCGATCAGCTTAAGCGTGCCCAACGTGGCCACCAACGCGAAGGAGATGGGGGCCAGCACCGCCAGCGACAGGAGCAAATCCAGATAAAACAGCAGGACAACCAACACTATACCCACGCTGACAATCAAAGCGATTTCGATAAAAATACTTTTTAGAAAATCACCAAGCCTTTTATTGAATAAATCGACGTCAAATATTTTGGCAAGATTTTCCGCGGACAGTTTCGCATAGAATTTTTCAGAGTCATAATTGGGCCCTGTATTGAGCAGGCTCAGCTGCGTGTATCCGGCAGGGCTTTTGGCAATACCCAGCATCGCAAAATAATTTTCCGGGATTTCCGACGTCCGCGGTTTTGGACTTTCAATCATTTTCCAGAAAGGCGCAAATGCCGCCGGGACAAAACCGAATTCCACGGCGGCTAAATTGAAATCATTCTTAAGTTTTTTCAGCCGTTGCGGATTCCAGAACGTGCGCCAGGCTTCAAAATTATTTTTGCTTCGCTCGTCGGACGGAAACAGAACCGCGGGCAAAAAAGCGTCTGGGAACATTTCTTTTTGTCCGTCCGCGGATAAAATATTCAGCAGCCCGTCGTTTTTGTTTTGCAGTTCACGCATGTCGCTCGCTTCCAGAAACACGTAACATTTACCGGAAAAATCCCCCCAGACGCTTTGCATTTTTTTCTCGGCGGCAATAGTTTCCGGCTGCAAAGAATTCATGGCGCTGATATCGACATTGAATACCGGCTTGGCAAAAAACATCATCACCGCCGCAAACAAAATCACCGCCGTTACTTTCCAGGCAGCGGGCGCCGCGAACATCTTCACACCTTTCATCAGCCAGGGATTTGTTCTTCTCTTTGCCGGCGGCATATAGGGAAAGATGCGGGGAAAAATGAAATGGACGAAAAGCAGCGCAAAAAAAACGCCCAAGGCGGCAAAGACGCCTATTTCCGCCAGAATCTTAAAATCGCTGATGAGCAGCAGCAAAAACGCGCCGAAAGTGGTTAAAACAGATAAAAGTTCCGCCGCCCAGAGCTGGCGGGCGACACGCCGTCCGTAAGTCTCTTGGGGCCGATCCAGAAAAAGCAGATAAGTTAGGCCCAAATCAACCGTAAAGGCCATAATTGCCCCGCCGAAACCAACCGCGACCATGGAGACGGATTTAAACAAAAGCGAGCAGATGAATAAAGCGCTGATGGCGCCCACCATTGAAGGCAGGAGCGCCAGAAGTCCGATGAGCGGACGCGGAAAAGTAAAGATAAGCAGCAGGGCAATTCCTATCGTGGTCAGCATAATCGCCA
>JBFYYA010000080.1:0-3870 GCA_041310245.1 Syntrophaceae bacterium
AGTCGGCTCCATCGGCATTCCGATGAAAGGTACCGAGATGAAGATTATGGATGATGACGGGAAATTTCTGCCGCGCGGCGAGCAGGGGGAAATCGTCATACGCGGACCCCAGCTGATGAAAGGATATTGGAACAAGCCCGAAGAGACGGCGCAGGCCATGCGCGACGGATGGCTGCATACGGGTGATGTGGGCTACGAAGATGAAGACGGCTACTTCTGGATTACCGACCGCAAGAAAGATTTGATCATCAAGGGAGGGGAAAATATATCACCGCGCGCGATAGAAGAAGCGCTGTTCGCTCACCCTCAAATATCGGAAGCGGCAGTGGTGGGCATGAAGGATGATATTTACGGCGAAAACATCAAGGCGTTTGTTGTTTTGAACCCCGGGCAGAAGGCTAGTGCCGAAGAAATTATCGAGTATTGCAAAACAACCCTGACGAATTTCCTGGCGCCCAAGGAAGTGGTTTTTATGGATGCCCTGCCGAAGAGCCTGGTGGGGAAAGTTCTGAAAAAGGAACTCAGGAAAATCGCTTAAGAAGATTGATAGAAAATAAAAATTTGGGAAGGAAAAAATTATGGTCATTCGCACTGTGGAGGAATACAAAGAAAGTTCGCGCGAGTCGGCGTTTCATGAAGTTGCCACAATGCACGCGGAAGGTTTCATGGCGGCGCAGAAGATGATGATTCTGGCAGAATATCCTTTCAATCAGTATGAGGCCAGAGCGATGGCCGCGGCGGGAATCACTCCCTGGGATAAAAGATTTGAAAAATAACCACAGAGATTAAAAAATTTTTGTTAAAAAAGTTTCCTGGTTGAAACGGCAATAATAATTTCTTTTTTATCCGGGGAGTTTTGTTTTATGCGAGGCCTTTTTTCCGCAAAAAAAAGTGCTCTTTGTACTTAATAATATTCACAAAAGTGCCCAGCAAGCTGTTTGTCCTAAACTTTACCTTGACTGGCAAACTGGACTTGTTGTATACAACAGGACGAAAAAAACGGAGCACATATCATTTCTGGTATTTTCCGAAAAATTAGGAGTACAAAATTCCCATGGACATGAAGCGGTCGTATTATGAAGACATTGAGCTCTTCAAAAGCGGTGTAATTCTTTTTTGGTCAATAATTTTTCTACTGGTTCTTTTTGCTTTACCCCTTTACTTATCAGATTACTCTTTATACCTCTTGAGCCTGATCATGGTTTATGTGATCGTCTCAGTGGGACTGAATATTCTGGTTGGCTCTACGGGGCAGATCTCGCTTGGGCACGCGGGCTTTTTCGCCATCGGGGCCTACGCCACTGTTCTGCTGATGACCAAATTACAGATTCCTTTTTTTGTTGCCATTATTGCCGCGGCTTTTATCGCGGCTTTTTTTGGTTTTATTTTAGGACTGCCGGCTTTGCGTCTGGAAGGTCCATACCTTACCATTGCCACTCTGGCTTTTGGTCTGGCCATTATGCATGTTATCGGGCACACCGAATTATTTGGCGGGCGCCAAGGCTTGGGAGCTCCTGAGTTGGATTTGGGAATACAGCAACTGGGATTAAGTTTTATCATCACGACAGTTATGGGCAAATATTATCTTGTCCTTGGTTTTACAATAGTGATGGTTTTGTTTGCGATAAACATTTTAAAGACAAAACCGGGCCGGGCCTTTGTTGCGATCCGTGATAGTGATATTGCGGCCGAAGTAATAGGGATCAACCTGACCATTTATAAAACTCTTTCATTTGCCGTAAGCGCATTTTACGCGGGCATCGCCGGCGGACTTTTTGCTTTTGTTTTGGGATTTTTTGATCCGTTCACCTTCAACCTTATTCTTTCGATTATTTTCATCGTCATGATTGTTGTCGGCGGACTTGGTTCGGTTATGGGTTCTATAACCGGCGCGGCGTTGATTACCTATCTGATGTATGATTTATTCAAGAATCTCAATGAAATTCCTTATTTTGGAGACTTGTTGGTTTCGTTTTCACAAAGGTGGATGACCATTACCGGTATGGATAATTTAAACTATATTGCCCTGGGTCTGGTTATGATCAGCATCATGCTTTTTGAACCGCTGGGTCTTTTCGGGGCATGGATAAGAATAAAGAAGTATTGGAAGACATGGCCTTTTTAATTTTGTGTAAAATGGCCAATGGATATATAAAGTAAATTATGGCATGCTTTTGTTGACGTTGTACTAAATGCCGCAAAGCTTGCTGGAAAAAATAGGAAAAGGAAAGCAGAGGTAATTAAGGATATGCCGTTAGGACAGTTATTAGTTGATGGGTTGGCCATGGGTGCCTGCTATGGCCTTTTTGGGTTGGCGGTTGTTATCATCTATAAGACTTCAGAGGTGCTTAATTTCGCCGCGGGCGAAACAGCCATGGTATCCACATTTGTTGCCTACCATATTATGGTAATTTCTGGTTATAACTTCTGGATCGCCTTTGTCGTTGCCCTGATCTTCGTGGGTATTCTGGGTATTGCTATTGAGTATTTCTTCCTACGGCCGGCTAAAAACCCGACGCTGTTGGGATTGATTGTAATCACGATTGGAGCGCAAATGCTTCTCATGGGGATGGCCAGCTGGAAATGGGGCGCGGAGCAAAAGCAGTTCAGTATACCTTTTTCCTACAAGGTGACCCATGAGCCGATCTCCGGTTTTATTATAAGTGAATGGGCAATAGCTGTTTTTGTTGTTGCTGCCGCTGTTATGACGTTTCTATATTTTTTCTTTAAGTACACGAAAATAGGAACGGCCATGCGCGCGACTCAGCAGAACAAGCACGCTGCCAAAATAATGGGAATAAAGACGGACCGGGTTTTTGCCTTTTCCTGGGCGTTCAGCTCGATCATCGGCGCGTTAGCGGCAATGCTTTTGTCCGCCAAAAATATTCTTGATCCCGGATTCATGATGGAATCGTTTCTCCGTGCTTTTGCCTCCGCCGTGCTGGGCGGGCTGATGAGCATCCCCGGAGTCTTAATCGGCGGTTTTATAATGGGCCTTATTGAAAACTTTTTCGGCTATGTCATGCCGGCATGGAAGCCGATAACAGCGTTTGTCGTTATTGTTTTAGTTTTGTGTGTTCGTCCGAGCGGTCTTTTCGCCAAGCATTGGGTTAAAAAAGTGTAATTGTATCATTAGATGTTTTGCATTATTTGTATTAAATTATGAAAAAGAGAAATTTCATAAAAAGCCGGAAAAAACTGTTGATTGCGGTTGTTTGTCTGGCGCTTGTTTTATCGGGGACATTTTTGATCTACAAAGGCTGGTTTGTCCCCCTTGCCAATGAACGCGAAAAACAAGCGGTACTTAAGGTTGCGCACGAATTTCTGGATGCCGAAGTGCGCAGTGACTATCCTGCGGTTTACGCTTGTTTTGCTTCTTCTTCCGACTACGTCCGTTCACACACTTACAATGAATACCTTGCCCAGGCCAAAGACACCCCGGAGCGAGTTACTGATTACCGCATTGTCGCGGTGAGTTATATTCATGATAACGAAGACCTTAAAAAATATCCCGAGGTGGAGAAGTTTGCGCAGGTGGAAGTGGATGTTACGTTTCTTAATCAAGATACAAAAGATTATTCGGATGTAAATATAGGTTTTATTTTCATGAAAGAAAATGGTCGCTGGTATAAAAGTTAACAGCAAAAAAATAAAAAATTATATTTTTACGGTAAGGTAGTTTAAAGTAATAATTGGTTCAACATAACAGATTCAAGAAAGGGGAAAGTTTATGCGTTTAAACAAAGTCATGTTGGTAATGTTGGTTGCGTTTTGCGCCGTTACTCTGACAGCCTATGAAGGACTGGCGCAGAAAGCAGGGTTTGATGACAAGGAAATCAGAATAGGCCAGTGGGGTCCGCAGACGGGTCC
>JBFYYA010000081.1:0-3570 GCA_041310245.1 Syntrophaceae bacterium
TAAAAACTCAATATTTTGATGCGCGTGAAACCGGGGTTGCCGATGTTAAATCCTGCGCCGCGCAATGCGCGTCATGCGGCGCTTGCCGCGACTGCGGATTATGTGAAACTATTTGCCCGCAGCGAGCTATTTCGCGAAGAGCACTTGGCGATGACGCCTACGAATATGTTGTTGACGATGAATTATGTATCGGCTGCGGATTTTGCGCCGGGGCCTGTCCCACCGGTGTCTGGTATATGGTAGAAAACAAACCTTTAGAATAAAAAAATATAAGGATGGTAATTATGAAAAAGACAAAATTAACAATTGCTGCAGAAAGACAATACTCGATAGAAAAAGAAAAATTTGTCCCGGTTTCGCAGTATTTCGGCGAAGACACTTTCAGCCATAAGGTAATGAAAGAAAAGCTTCCCAAGGATGTTTTTAAGAAAATTATCGCGGCGATAAATGAGGATGCGCCGCTGGATGCGGAAACGGCCAATGTTGTCGCGCACGCGATGAAGGAATGGGCGCTGGAAAAAGGCGCCACTCATTTCGCGCACTGGTTTCAGCCGATGACGGGAATTACGGCCGAAAAACATGATGCCTTTGTTGATCCGATCGCGCCGGGTGAAGTGATTGAGAGATTCTCGGGAAAGCAACTGGTGCAGGGGGAACCGGACGCGTCATCTTTTCCTTCCGGCGGCATTCGCGCGACGTTTGAGGCGCGAGGCTATACCGCCTGGGATATGTCTTCTCCTGCTTTCATTAAGCGGAATGGCATTTCCACAACATTATGCATTCCCACCGCCTTTATTTCCTATACCGGACAGGCCCTCGATAAAAAGACGCCTCTTCTGCGCTCGATTCGCGCGCTAAGCAAAAGCGCCGTGGAAATGCTAAAAATTCTTGGTGTGAAAGACGTAAAAAAAGTTTTTTCCAATCTCGGGCCCGAGCAGGAATATTTCCTGATCGATATGGATTATTATTATAAACGTCAGGATCTGGTCCTGGGTGGCAGAACGGTGGTCGGCGCGCCGCCGGCAAAGGGGCAGGAACTGGAAGATCAGTATTTCGGCAGCATCAAAGAGCGCATATCCTCGTTCATGCATGATGTTGAAGAAGAACTCTTCAAGCTCGGTATTCCGGCCAAAACGCGCCACAATGAAGTCGCGCCCAGCCAGTATGAAATAGCGCCCGTTTATGAAGAGGCCAATCTGGCCATTGATCACAACCAGCTGGTGATGGAAACGCTGCACTCCGTGGCTAAAAAGCATCATCTGGCGGCCCTGTTGCATGAAAAGCCGTTTGCCAAAATCAATGGGTCCGGCAAACATGTCAACTGGTCGATATCCGACAATAACGGCAATAACCTGCTTAACCCCGGTTCCACGCCGCAGGATAACATTCATTTTCTGGTTTTCCTGATCGCGACCGTGCGTGCGGTTTACAAGCATGCCGACATTCTCCGCGCGTCCGTCGCTTCATACGGCAATGATCACCGTCTGGGCGCTAACGAAGCTCCTCCGGCAATCATTTCTGTGTTTTTGGGTGAACAATTAACACAGATTCTGGAATGCATAGAAAAAGGAACAGTAACCAAAGCAACTAACGCGGAAATTATTGATTTGGGAATTTCTTCTTTGTATCAGGTAAGCAAAGACAATACCGACCGCAACCGCACTTCGCCGTTCGCTTTTACCGGCAACAAGTTTGAATTCCGCGCGGTTGGTTCTTCGCAATCTATTTCCACGCAGATCATCGCGCTTAACACCATAGTCGCGGA
Source organism: Syntrophaceae bacterium (assembly GCA_041310245.1). Taxonomy (GTDB): domain Bacteria; phylum Desulfobacterota; class Syntrophia; order Syntrophales; family Smithellaceae; genus UBA4810. The sequence goes on from JBFYYA010000081.1 coordinate 1,766, forward strand.
AAGCATCGATGAACTGGCGAAAAAAATAAAGGCGAAAGGCGGCAACATAAATAAAGCTGTTTTTGAAGCTCTGAGCGAAGAAATCAAAGAAATAAAGCCGGTTCTTTTCAACGGTGATAACTACAGCAAAGCATGGGAGGAGGAAGCGGCAAAAAGAGGCCTGCCCAATGAAAAAACAACACCGAGCGCGCTCAGAGCGCTGGTCACGGAAAAAGCGCTAAGCCTTTTTGAAAAGTATGAGGTGCTTTCCCGGGTGGAGTTGAAATCCCGCCAACTGATTCATCTGGAGCGCTACATGAAGGACATGGAAATTGAAATTAAGTGCCTCCACAATATCTGCATGAATCAGATTATTCCGGCGGCGGTGAGCTATCAGAAGAGACTGGCCGGCGCGATTAACGCCACAAAAGAGGCGCTCGGCAGCGCGGCAGTTGTTTCTTCCCAGATTGAACTTTTGAAGAAGGTCATGGATCTGATCAACAACGTTTATGCCACGGATAAGGAAATCCTGGCCAGAGTGGATGCGGCCTGCGCCATCCATGACGAGCAGAAGAAAGCAGAGATGCTCGGCGCGAAAGTCAAACCAAAGATGGATGAGATACGTGAATACGTGGACGCGCTGGAAGGCCTGGTAGATGACGAAATCTGGCCTCTGCCGAAATTCTGGGAGATCTTGTTCATTAATTAATTTTTCTGATGGAGGAGGCAAAAAATGTCTCCTCCATCATAGATGTTGACTGTGTAAGGGAAAAAATATAGAAGCGCCTACCCGTTAAAGGCAACATGAAAAACCTTCTTTTCAGATGGAGATGAATTTTTAAATGCCCCTCTTAAATAAGCAACGCCGGGCGATTCTGGTTCTGGAGGACAAAAATGTTTTCGAGGGTTTTGCTTTCGCGGGGGAGGGCGAAACCTTAGGCGAGGTCGTCTTCAATACCGGCATGACCGGTTATCAGGAAGTAATCACCGATCCGTCATATAAAGGCCAGATTGTCGCGATGACCTATCCGCTGATGGGCAATTACGGTATCAACAATGAAGATATGGAATCGGCGGGCATCCATCTGGAAGGTTTTATCGTGCGGGAGTATCAGCCGCACCCCAGCAACTGGCGGATGACCAAAAGCCTCAAATCTTTTCTCGAAGAAAGTGGAAAAATAGGCATGGAAGGCATCGACACACGCGCGCTTACGCGACGTCTGCGCCTGGCCGGTTCCATGAAGGGCATTATCTCCACTGTGAACTTTAATGTGGATGAACTCTGGGAAAAAGTTAAGGCGTATCCGGGCCTGGTCGGGCGCGATCTGGTGCGAGAAGTGTCCTGCCAAAAGCCCTATCTTTGGTCAGGCGGCGCGCCGCGGGCGGATAAAATCTCCGCGAAAAAATCAGCAACAAAGACGCGCGTGGTCGTTATCGACTGCGGCGTGAAATATAATATCTTAAGATTGTTGGAGAAAAACGGCTGCGAAGTGGTTGTCCTGCCCGCGGTGACGAGCGCCAAAGGCATCCTTTCTTGCAATCCGGACGGTGTTTTACTATCCAACGGCCCCGGTGATCCGGCGGCGCTTCCGTATATTGTTGCCACCGCCCGCGAAATATTAGGCAAAAAACCTGTATTCGGCATCTGCCTGGGACACCAGATTATCGGCCAGGCCATAGGCGGTTATACCCAAAAATTAAAGTTCGGCCATCACGGTATCAATCAGCCGGTAAAGGATCTGGAGACAGGCCGGGTGGAAATAACTTCCCAGAATCACGGCTTTGTTGTTGTGCCGGAATCGGTGGAAGGAAAAGCAAAAAAAACA
>JBFYYA010000082.1:0-7557 GCA_041310245.1 Syntrophaceae bacterium
CTTGCACTAAAAAATTGATTTGCGCGGTAATGGACGCGGGTAGAGGTCAGGTCTATACTGCCACTTTTCGATATGACAAAGAAAATTCATTACGGCAATTAAAAAGGGAATTTAATATTCATCCTCAGCACATTCAAGCCGGCATTAATGATGAAGTAATATGTGTGGGAGAGGGCGCGCTCAGATATGCGGAAATTATTTTAAAAAATAACAAAAATATTATTATTGATAAAAATATAATACCCTGTGTGAGGGCATCAGCAGTGGCGATTTTGGTCATGGAAAAATACAAGCGTGGAGAATTGCTCAGTCCCGATAATTGTGTTCCTGTGTATCTGCGACAAAGTGACGCCTTACCAAAAGTATCATTGTTCGCACCGTAAAAATGAAAGAATCCTATATATTTAGAAGTTGTTTATCAAGTAATGGATCAAGGCTTAATTCGCTGAAATCCGTTCTAAGTGAATTAAGACTTCCCTTTTCTCCCGGAGATCGGATCGGAATCAAACTTCATTGGGGAGAAATGGGTAATAAAAATTATTTACCCCCGATATACGCCAAAGAAATAGTTGAGTGTTTAAAAACAAACAAGCTGAAGCCTTTTGTCTTTGATACGACAGTTCTTTATTCCGGAGGAAGGCGCGAAGGGCGTCAATCACTGATTACGGCCGCAAAACATAATTATTCCGAGGAATATTTAGGTTGTCCCGTTACAATAGGAGACGGACTTGATGGTAAGGATGTTATTGATTTGCCCGCCGGTTACAAACATTTTGAAAAAGTTCAGATAGGTAAAGTAATTAAACAGGCTGAAGGCTTTGTTATTTTATCTCATTTTAAAGGGCATATGGAAACGGGATTTGGCGCGGCGATTAAGAACATATCCATGGGATTTGCCTCACGCGCGCAAAAGCAAAGAATGCACGCAGATGCCAAGCCCTTACTTAATAAGAAGAAATGTATTTTATGTGGTGAATGCGTTGATGTGTGTCCGGTAGGAGCCGCGGCAATGGTAAATAAAAAATATCCGGTATATGATTTGAGTAAATGTATCGGATGCGCGCAGTGCATCGCGATGTGTCCGGAAATGGCGTTAAAAATAATATGGGACACGGACATAGAAGTATTTCAGGAAAAACTTGTCGAGACGGCAGCTGCCGTGTGGAAAGTAATTCAAGGCAGGGCAGTATTTGTCACGGCGCTACTTAATATTGTAAAGGATTGTGATTGTTTGCCCGGTAATCATAATACGATCATAGAGGATAAAGGTTTTATCGGAGCGTATCACCCGGTGATTGCGGACAAAGAGGCAATGGAAATAGTAGGCGCTGATGTGATTGACTCTATCCATAAAGATATTCCGTGGAGAAGGCAATTTACTTACGCGCAGGAAATAGGATTTTAAAATATTTATAAGATGAAAAATAGAATTACGATTAATCTGCTATTATACGCGTTGCTCATCATATTCTGTTCGGCGCAATCTTTCGCCGCGGATTACTATTTAAGAAACACAAAAGCTCCCGTCTACACGATAAAAGTTATAAATATTTACCCGCATGATCACGAAGCTTTTACGCAGGGATTGTTTTATCGCAATGGTTTTTTATATGAATCTACAGGTCTTATAGGAAAATCCTCTTTGCGTAAGGTTGATCTAGTAACAGGTAAAATAATAAAAAAAATAAAGTTACCGGATAATAGTTTTGGAGAAGGGATAACTTATTTCAATAAAAAAATATATCAGCTTACCTGGAAAAATCAAAAAGGTTTTATTTACGATTTTGAAAATTTTAAAATAGCGGCAGAATTTAACTATAAAGGTGAAGGTTGGGGAATAACATCAGACGGAAAAATGTTGTTTATGAGCGACGGAACGTCGAAAATTACCTGCCGCGAACCGTCAACATTCAAAATTAGAAAAATATTGAATGTGAGTGACGGCAAACAATCTATTGAAAATATTAATGAATTAGAATTTATAGCCGGAGAAATATGGGCGAATATTTTTATGGAGAGCGTTCTTGTCCGCATATCCCCTCATACAGGAGAGGTTTTGGGATGGGTCGATCTAAGCCTGTTGTATAATAAAATCCCCAAATATCATTCTGTAGATGTGTTAAATGGTATTGCATATGATAAAAAAAACGATCGAATATTCGTGACCGGTAAATATTGGCCTTATATTTTCGAAATAAAAATAAATAATGGAGTGGCTAAATGAGGATTATTTTATTAGGATCACCCGGAGCCGGAAAAGGAACAATCGCGAAATTACTTTCTCAAGATAACGGATCGGTGCAAATATCTACCGGAGATATTTTACGCTCCGCCATAAAAGAAGGAACAGAATTGGGAAAGAAGGCGAAAAAATATATGGATGAAGGAGGTCTTGTTCCGGACTCTCTAATTATGGATATAATGGAAAAGCGATTAAGGGAGCCTGATTGCCGGAAAGGGTTTATTCTGGACGGTTTCCCGAGGACAATTAGCCAGGCAAGCCAACTTAAGACAATTCTGGAAAAACTTAATATCACGCTTGATTATGTAATTAATCTGGAAGCTCCATTAAACGTTATTTTAGAAAGACTTACCACCAGAAGAACGTGTTCTAATCAAAATTGCCAGGAAATATATAATATTAGAAATAATCCTCCGGCGGAAGGAAACAAGTGCAGGAAATGCGGGTACATGGTGGTGCAAAGAGAGGACGAAACTCAAGAAGCGATTACCGAAAGAATCAGAGTATATAATGAAAAAACAGCGCCGCTTGTCGGTTTTTATCAAAAAGAAAAAATGTTAAGAAATGTAGAATCTCTTAAAGCCGATGAAACATTTGCCGAGATTAAAGCGCTGAAAATTTAATAAAATATTTAATTCCACCGTTGCACTAATTCATGGTTGACTACGAAAAAGAACTTAATCCCCAGCAATTAAAAGTTGTAAGGGAAGAAGGAGGCTACCTGCTGGTCCTGGCGGGAGCGGGAAGCGGCAAAACGCGGACACTTACTTATCGGGTTGCTCATCTTATGGAAAGAGGAATCGCTCCCGAGAACATATTGCTTGCCACCTTCACCAATAAGGCCGCGCGCTCCATGCTCAATCGTGTGGAAAATCTGGCTGAACAATATACCGGAAAAATAATGGGCGGCACCTTTCACCATATCGCCAATGTTATTATAAGAAACTACGCATCAAAGCTGGGCTATCGCGCCAATTTTTCCATTATGGATAGCGAAGATTCACGTCAGCTTATATCTAGTTGTGTTTCGGAACTCAAAATTGACGCTAAATCAAGCAGATTTCCTAAAAGCAACATTCTGGCTGAAATAATCAGTCTTATTTTTAATATGCAGAGTTCATTGGAGGAAGTCCTGTACGCGAGGTATCCATACTATGCACATCTGGTTGATGAGATAACGCAGATAGCCCTTCTTTATTTCCAGAAGAAAAAAGAATTGTGCGTCATGGATTTTGATGACCTGCTTTTGAATTTGCAGATACTTCTTACAGAACATCCGGATGTATTGAAAAATATATCCGCAAGATTTCAGCATATTCTGGTAGATGAATACCAGGATGTGAACATAGTTCAGGCAAACATCGTTGATTTGCTGGCCGCCGCGCACGGGAATTTAATGGTAGTTGGGGATGATGCCCAGAGTATATATTCGTTTCGCGGCGCGAGTTTTGAAAGTATTATCAATTTTCCGCGACGCTATCCTGACTGCAAAATATACAAACTGGAAACAAATTACCGTAGCACGCCAGAGATCCTCAGTCTGGCAAATTTAAGCATCATCAACAATGAAAACCAGTATCCTAAAGAATTAAATGCCGTTCGCGCCAGCGGGACGCGCCCCGTTATTGTTTACGCGCAGAACGTATTGAAACAGGCTGATTTTGTCGCGCAGCGGGTAAGAGAATTATTTCATAATGGCGTTCCCCTTTCCGAAATCGCTGTTTTATACCGAGCTCATTATCATTCAATGGAACTGCAGATGGAACTAGTCCGGCGCGAAATTCCTTTTGATATCAGGTCGGGAATCCGTTTTTTCGAGCAGGCGCACATTAAAGATGTTACTTCGTATATGAGAATCATGATTAATCCATATGATGAGATTGCCTGGAGACGTGTGTTGCTGATGTATCCGAAAATCGGCAATCAGACATTTTTGAAAATATGGTCAATACTGGGCAAAACACAAAACCCGCTGGATGAATTTATTGATGATAAATTAATCAAATCCATAACGACAGCGGCAAGAACCGGTATTGAGTCGTGCCGGAAGCATATCAAAGAGATTATGGAAATACCACCGACGGAAAGAACTTCGGACAGGATTATCGATATTTTGTTGAGCGCGTGTGGTTATAGAGAATATTTGCGGCAAAACTATACGGATGCGCCGTCGCGTGAAGAAGATTTAATGCAATTGGCTGTTTTTTCAAAGCAGTATATGTCCATGGAGGACTTCCTCAATGAATTAGCTCTCCTGACAAACATGGCTTCTCAGGATGGTTATGAAGAAGAAGAAAAGGGCGATAAGCTTGTTTTAAGCACAATACACCAGGCCAAAGGATTGGAGTGGTCTTATGTATTTTTGATATGGTGCACGGACGGCATGTTTCCTTTGCAGCGGGCATTGAAGGAAAAAGAAGGGGAAGCGGAAGAAAGAAGATTGTTTTATGTTGCTTTGACCAGAGCAAAAGATCAGCTTTATCTATGCTGTCCCGCTCTTGATTACAACCGCGGCCTGGGAAATGTCGCGCTCGCGCCCTCGCGTTTCATCAGCGAAATAACACCGATTACAGATAAAGAAGAACGTCCTTTCGAACAATGGACTCTTTATGCCGACTATTAATGATGGTCGAATTTTGCCTTGCGCATGACTTCTTCATATTGAGCGCGCAGGGCGATATTGTCCGTTTCTTCCATCTCTTCGGCTCTTTTCACCCAATCTTCAAACTGGATGTCCACGCCGAAAATACCGATCATTTCATCCTTGTCGTTGACGATGGGAGCGGAAACGGTAAAGCATAAAACACTGGTCATCTTGGAAATGAAAAAATCGGTGACGTGTACTTTACCAGTTTGAAAAGGTTTGATAAACCATTCCCTGTCGGATTGATCAATACCGACACCGTAATTCTCATATTTGGCTCGATCGATGATGCTGGTAATATTTTTTGTGGTTTTCCTGCCGTTCATATCCACGACATAAGCAAACTGAATGGAAGGATGTTCATCAACGAATTTCTGCATAAGAGGTTCTTGCTGGTCCGGATCCATGGTTTTCATTAACTTATGTTCGATAATCTGACTGACTGCGGTCACTGCGGCATTTTCCGCCATGAATCTGATTTTATCCAGTTCGGAAATAAAGAGTTCGGACAGATAGAGACGCGCCTTTTTCTCCATTTCTTCGGGAGAAATGGTTGTAATGCGCCCGGCATCGTATTGTTCCTTGACCCATTTGCTGATTTTGGAAATGCCGGGATGGCGCTTATCCACTGCGTTTTCACCTTCCAAACCAAAGTGCTGGTTGATCCAGAGGGCGATGCCCGCGTTGCCCGAAACGTCACTGACCATTGTGACGATGGGCCTGTTCAATATTTTTTTTGTATCGAAGATATTGTATATTTCTTCACACTTTATCAGACCGTCCGCGTGCACCCCCGCCCGGGTAACATTGAATTCTGAACCGACAAAGGGATAATTCGGCGGTATGCTGACGCCTAGTCCCTTTTCAAAATATTCAGCTATTTCGGTTATGACTGTCGTGTCAATACCGTTAGATTTGCCCGTCATGGCGATATATTCGATAATCAGGGCTTCAATGGGCGGATTGCCGGTTCTTTCCCCCAATCCCAGCAAAGTGGAATTGGCCGCGCTGCATCCGTAGAGCCAGGCGGTGGTTGCGTTAGTCAGAGCGCGGTGAAAATCATTATGGCCGTGCCATTCCAGAAGTTCTTCCGGTACGCCGGCGTCTTCGATAAAAGCCCGCACCATTTTATCCACGCTGCGCGGGAGCGCAGCTCCGGGGTAGGTGACACCGTAGCCCAGTGTGTCGCAGAGACGGATTTTTATGTTTATTTTGCTTTTTTCTCTCAGTTTCATTAGCTCAATGGCAAAGGGAATACAAAAGCCATAGATGTCCGCCCTGGTGATATCTTCAAAATGACAGCGCGGGATAATTCCCAGATCAAGAACAGATTTGACGATGCCCAGATAATCATCCATCGCCTGTTTCCTGTTTTTGTTAAGCTTCAGGAAAATATGGTAATCGGAAACAGAAGTAAGCAGCCCCGTTTCTTTAAGGCCTGCCGCCTTTACCAGAGGCACGTCATCCTTTGTTGCGCGAATCCAGCCGGTAATTTCCGGGTAACGCAGTCCCAGAGCCATGCATTTTTCCACCGCTTCTTTGTCTTTTTTAGAGTAGAGAAAAAATTCCGACTGGCGGATTACGCCGTTAGGGCCTCCCAGTTCGTTTAAAAATTTATATAATTGGACTATCTGCTGGGCGGTGTATGGCGGGCGCGCCTGTTGTCCGTCGCGAAAAGTTGTATCGGTTATAAATATGTCTTTCGCGGGTTTGGTTTTGAGCACCTTATGATCAAAAACAATTCGTCCTACTTCGGAATAGGGAAACATTTCTTTATAAAGATTAGGCTCGGATATATTCTGCAAATTGAATTGAACCGGTTTACTTTTATGCTTCTTTATAGCTTTTGATTTTTTTGGTTTAGTCATTATTTACTCCGAAAAAATATTTACACTATTTTCAAAGATAGCTCCATTAATTGCTCAATAGACACCTTTGAAGGCGCGTCGGAGAGAAGACACGCGGCTTTCTGCGTCTTGGGGAAAGCGATAACATCTCTGATGGATTCCGCGCCGGTCATAATCATGGTAAGTCTGTCTAATCCGAAAGCGATTCCTCCATGCGGCGGCGCGCCGTATTCCAGCGCATCCAAAAGAAATCCGAATTTAGAGCGGGCTTCCTCATCAGACAAGCCCAGAACGCTAAATACCTGATTCTGAATGTCTTTTCTGTGGATTCGGATGCTTCCTCCGCCGATTTCCGAACCGTTTAGAACAAGATCATAGGCACGAGCGCGGACTTTATCCGGACTTGTCGTAAGCCCAGGCAGATCTTCATTGTAAGGCGAGGTAAAAGGATGATGCATCGAAACATAACGCTTTTCCGCCTCAGAATATTCCATCAGAGGAAACTCTGTAATCCAGACAAAAGATAGATCATCCGGTTTGTATAAGTTCAATTTTTTGGCCAGATGCATTCTTAAATTTCCCAGCGAGTCATGAACAACACGGGGAACATCGGCAACAAAGAAAATAATGTCTCCCACTGACGCGGAGACTTGTTTGTTAATATTTCCGATTTCTTCGGCGCTTAAAAATTTATAAATCGGGGATGTCCAGTCAGCGGCGTTAACCCTCGCCCAGGCGAGGCCCTTCGCGCCGTAGATAGAAACATAATCGCTTAAATCATCCAGTTCCTTGCGTGAGAGGGTGGAAGTATTATCCAGCTTAAT
>JBFYYA010000083.1:0-3848 GCA_041310245.1 Syntrophaceae bacterium
TCAATGTGTTAAAGTCACCGATGGAAATCGGTGATCCAAAAATTACCACATTCCATGGTTTCATAACTGCCATGCCGCGACCGAAGTATTCGCACTGCGGTGCCAGAAAATGATACGCGTACCATTGTTCAAATTTATAACTTAACTTTTTAAGATAATAAGGCCGGTGGTCTTTTTTCACATGCTTACCTTTTGCGTAAAGACTTCAAGAATAATATGTTAACATTCTAGTTTTTGTGCTCATGAATAATTTTGAATCTTCTAGCATTTCCATGAATCCCAGAACTTATGATTAAATATTTTACCCGCCGGCGTCTCTGCGCTTAAGGCATCCCAGGCCAGCACAACCGCCGCCGCCGTCCAGCTGGATTTTTCGTCCGGCCAGATAATGGCATCAGGATAGGTTACTCCCATCCAGTAGGTATCATCAGGATATTTCTTATTCGCCAGCCAGCCAAAGACCGCTTTAGCGCGCGCGTGATCATCAATGGCCGTCAGGGCTAAAACCAATTCCGCCGTTTCCGCCATGGTTATCCACGGACGGTCACTGACGCAGCGCACGCCCCATTGGGGGACAATAAATTTTTCCCAGTATTTATCTATTCTATTTTTCGCCTCTTCGCCGCTGACCGCGCCGCATAAAACAGGGTAATACCAATCCATGGCATAACGGGACTTGAGCATATTGAAAACATCGGGTTTGTATCTTATTGCCTCACCGAGGGAAAGCATGGCCTTCTGCCAGCGCGTGCGCTTCTTGCCTAAAAGCGCGGCAATAGCCAGAGCGCATTTCAGGCTCATATAAACCGAACTCGAACCGGTCAGCAAAGACATCTTATCCGTCTTGCCGTCTTTATTTTTCGCCCAGTATATATCCCCCTGTGGCGATTGTAGTTTAACCGCGTAATTAACGCCATCCTCCATCACCGGCCACATCTGGCTCAATAATTCTAAATCTTTGGTGATGAGATAATAATGAAATAAGCCCACTGCTATGTAGGAAGAAAAATTCGTCTCTTTGGTGGGGTTGATGATTTCACCATTCAATATTTCCGACCACCAGCTACCGTCGGCAAGCTGCGTGTCCGCCAGCCACCGGTAAGCGCGTCTCGCCTCTTCATAAAAGCCGCCCACGCACAGGCCCATCGCGCTTTCCACATGATCCCAGGGATCTGTTTTGCCGCCTTCAGACCAGGGTATCTCTCCGCTTTCTTTCTGAAGAGAGGCAATAAACTCTCCCATTTTCTCCACCGACAAGGAGGATTCCGCAATTTTTCCCTCGGCAAGCCGGGGGGCGGGGGTAATAATTTCCATTAATTTCAACCCTTCCTAAAATAGAAAACAATACTTTTGCCCATGAGCGGATTCAAAAATTCCTCGAGTCGACGCACCCAAAAAGGTTTTTTCATAATATCCCATTCCAGAAATTTTTTGTAATATTTTACCAGAAGATTTTCCTCGTTTTTATGGCCGACCAGGCATTTAATCCACCAGTAAGGCACGTGCAGGGCATGTTTGTAATTTATCTTCCAGCATTTAAATCCGTGACTGTTCAGCATGTTCAGAATTTTATTTTTTTTGTAAATCCGCACATGCCCGCCTTCTTCATTACGATAGGCGCGTGAAAGAAGCCAGCAGATTCTTTCAGGAAAATAACGAGGCACGCTGATGACCAGCAAACCTTCGGGCTTTAAAACGCGCACCAGTTCTCCTACCGCCTGCTCATGATGCGGAATATGCTCCAATACTTCCGAGCAAATTACACAATCAAAAAAAGCGTCGTCGAAAGGCAACTGCCGTATATCGGCTTTTTGAATCTGACAATTTTCTGCTTCAACACACGGAATTTCATTGAGTGACGCGGCCGCCTTGTCCAGGTCTTCCTGCTTTGTGTCGATGCCGAAATATTTTACGCCGGGTATTCCCGCGAGTCCCCGCAGGTGTCTTCCCGTGCCGCAGCCGGCATCGAGCACCACGTCGCCCGATTGCAATTTCAACTCATTAAAGTCGACGGTGAGCATCAATTGCCTCCCGGTAGACTGCGGTAACTTCTTGCGCGGCCTTGGGCCAGCTGAAAACAGAACCGACGCGCTCAAGCCCCGCTTTGGCGTATCTTTCCCGCTCCTGCGGATTCTTCAGCAGGTAAGTGATTGCTTCGGCCAAGGCAGCAGCATCCGCCGGCGGAACAATCATCCCCGCGTCTCCCACCACTTCCGGCAAGGCACCGCCCGAGGTGGAAATCAGAGGCACGCCGCAGGCCATCGCCTCCAGCGCCGGTATGCCGAACCCTTCATACAGGGAAGGAACAACGGCAATCGTCGACTTGGAGTAATAGTCGGCAAAATCTTCGTTAGCAATTCGGCCGGTAAAATGGACAATGTCGCCGATGCCGAGTTTTGCCACCAGCTTTTCGATCACTCCTTCTTTTTTAGGCTCACCGATTACCGTCAGCTTCACGTTCTTTTTTTTTCTTATCTGCGCCACGGCCTGAAGCAAATATCTTAATCCTTTGAGCGGCACATCCGCACTGTTGGTAACGATAATGGTATTGTCCGGACGCGCGGCGTTTTGTACCGGGTAGAAAAAGTTGTTATTGATCCCGTTGTGGACAACCCTAAATTTTTCTTCCGGAATGGAAAATTCCGCGGCGATGTCTTTCTTGGTGAATTCCGAGACGGTGATAACATGCGACAGGCGTCTGGCCACTTTAAGCTGCATGCCGATAAAAGTGTACCAGCGGTAGATTTTGAATTTCTGATACAATTTACGCGCCGCCTTATATTCCTCGCGGCGGTCGACGGTTATTGGATGATGAATGGTCGCGATGGTGGGGTAAAGTTTGCGCGCGATTTTTCCGATGCCGTAAGCTAGGCACTGATTGTCGTGGACGATGTCATAATTTATTTTCTTTTCGCGCAGATATTTATAAGCGCGTTGCCCGAAAGTGTAGGGCTCCGGAAAGCTACCCGCGCACATATTCAGAAATTCATACATGTTTAAGGGATTGAGAAGGTCGCTGAATCTTTCCGGGCGAAAAAAATGTTCTATATTATAAAGATCAAGGCTGGGCATTTTGTGCAGGCAGACTTTATCATCCAGATGCGGATAAGGCGGCCCGGAGATAACATCGACTTCATGGCCGATATCCGCGAGCGCCTTGCTTAAATGCTTGATATAGACGCCCTGTCCACCGCAGGTCGGGTTTCCCCGATAGGTGAGCAGGCAAATTTTAAGCGGACGGGAATCATTTTTCTGGATCACGCACTTATCCTCTGTACTAGCCGGCGTGAATTATCCAGCATGGCGGATATTTCGGCGTCTGTCAGTCCAGCGCCGCGCGCGATTTTCATCGCCATGGCCTCTCCCACGAAATCTGCCGGAGTGTGAGCATCGTTATCCAGGACAAGCTGCGCCTGATGCTTTTTGGCAAGCCCCGCGACATGACCATTGGTAAGACTATGACCGCGGCGGGTGGTAATTTCCAAATACACATTTTTCTTCGCGGCAAGCTGCGCTTCTTCTTCGGTAATCAATCCCGGATGGGCAAGAATATCCACCCCTGCTTTTATCGCCGCCAGATTAGTTCCGGGAGGCACCGGCTCAGTTATCGTCTGGCCGTGCACAACAACAATTTTGGCTCCGAGTTTTCTGGCCTCTCCGGCAAGTGCGGCTATATCATCCGGATGAACGTGTGTCAGCTCAATGCCGGGAATGACTTTAATGCCGCCCTTTTCCGTTATCCTGGAACAAACTTTGACCATGCGGGGAATAATGAAATCGATATTGGAATGGTCAGCATGGTCGGTAATAGCAATTGTTTTATAACCTGCCGTCCACGCGCGCTGGGC
>JBFYYA010000084.1:0-2729 GCA_041310245.1 Syntrophaceae bacterium
AAGATGAATGAAATAACTTATCGCCAGCATATTAAATCTTCAGATGTTGAAGCAATTGCAGAAATTGTCCAATCCAGCGGTTTTTTCTCCGCCGCGGAATTAGATATCGCGATCGAGCTAGCCGAAGAAAAACTTGATCTTGGAAAAGATAGCTCCTATCGGTTTTTAATCGCCGAACAAAACGGCTTTGTTATCGGCTATGCCTGCTGGGGGTTCATTCCGGCCACAACAGGCAGCGTGGATCTTTACTGGATCGCCATGCGCGAAGACTCCCGCGGACAAGGCCTGGGCAAAAAGCTTTTACTGGAAACGGAAAAGATCATCCGCGCCAGCACCGGCCTAAAGATTTACATAGAAACATCATCGCGCGAGCAATATGAACCTACCCGCCTTTTCTACGAAATGCGCGGTTATCAACAAGCGGCGTTTCTGGAAGATTTTTACGCCCCCGGCGACAGCAAAATTACTTATCTAAAAAACCTTAAATAACAAACATCAAGCTCAATAACCGCATCCAACAGCAATTTTAAACCTTGCAATTTTTTCAATAATTGGCTAGAGGGCTGACAAATTTAATGAGCTCTCACGGAAATTCATAGGAGGATTGCCTCATGCGTCTGTTTCCCAAAGAAGAAAATTTCTTCGAGTACTTTGAAGAGTTAGCCGATAAAATTTCCGAAGGCGGTCAGCTTTTTGTGGAAATGACCCAGAAAAAAGATTATTCCGAAGCCATCGTCACCAAACTAAAACAAATTGAACATGAAGCCGACGGAATCACCCATAAAACATATGAAAGAATGCACAAAACCTTCCTTACCCCTATTGACAGGGAAGATATTTACGCGCTGGTCAATAAAATGGACAGTATTATGGATGTCATTGAAGCGACGGCGGTGCGCATATATCTATATAAAGTCAAAAAACCTTCCAATGAAATCATTATTCAGGCTCGCATTCTCAATGAAGCTATAAAAAAAGTTAAAGGCATTGTACACGCCCTGCGTAACATGAAAAATTCGGAAATGATTCTTAGCGGATGCGTGGAAATAAACACTTTGGAAAATGAAGGTGATGTCGCCTTAAGAACAATTATGGCGGATCTTTTCGCGCAGGAAAAAGACGCCATCGAACTTGTCAAATGGAAAGACATTTATCAGCTTTTAGAAGAGGCGATTTATGTTTGTGAAGATGTATCGAACATAGTGGAAGGGATTGTCCTGAAACATGCTTGAGTCGGTAACTTTTGTTTTTCTCCTCGTATTCATCGCTTTAGTATTTGATTTTCTCAACGGCTTTCATGACGCCGCTAATTCTATTTCCACTGTTGTTTCCACCCGTGTTCTTTCCCCGAAAATCGCCGTGATCTGGGCGGCTTTTTTCAATTTTTCCGCGGTTTTTTTTGTGGGCACGGCTGTTGCCCATACTGTGGGAAAAGGCATTATTCAAATTGAAATCGCCGATAATCTCGTCATTTTCTCCGCTTTGGGCGGCGCGATTATCTGGAATATCATAACCTGGTATTATGGTTTGCCCAGCAGCTCTTCACACGCTTTAATCGGCGGCCTGATCGGCGCTGCTATTTCCAAAGCGGGCCTTGGCACGCTGGTCTGGTCGGGTATTACAAAAACAACTCTTTTTATTGTTGTTTCTCCCGCTGTCGGTATGATTCTGGGATTTGCCTTCATGGTTATTTCCATGAATCTGTGCCGCAACTCGAATATCGCCAAAGCCGATAAAATATTCCGTAAGCTTCAGCTTTTTTCCGCCGCTGTATATTCTTTAGGACACGGCATGAATGACGCGCAAAAAACTATGGGTATTATCGCCATGGCGCTCTTCAGCAAAGGCTTTTTGGGTGACACATTCCATATACCCCTGTGGGTAATTATTGCCAGTTACTCAGTAATATCGCTGGGCACGATGTTCGGCGGCTGGCGCATTGTGAAAACAATGGGAACTAAAATTACCAAATTACAGCCTATCGGCGGCTTCAGCGCGGAGACTGCCGCCGCCTGTTCCATCATCGGCGCTACCTTTGGCGGCATTCCCGTCAGCACAACACACACCATCGCCGGCGCGATTGTCGGCGTGGGCGCGAGCAAAAGATTATCCGCTGTGCGCTGGGGCGTGGCCGGTAATATTGTCTGGGCCTGGATTTTAACAATTCCCCTTTCCGCTATCATCTCATCCGCTATATATTTCTTTATTAAATTTATTATTCTCTGATATTTTTCTTTCGCCAAGAAATTAGTGTTGATAATTTTTCCTTTTTAACTTAAATGTTTAAGAAGAGACGCAACACGCTATCTCAATCGTTTTTTTGTGGAGATAATTAATATGGCGGCAAAAGAATTGCCTTTTACCAAACAACAAATCGAAAAAATCATCGGAAAATATCCCACGCCTTTTCACCTTTATGATGAAAAAGCCATTAAGGAAAACGCACGCGCTTTTAAACAGGCTTTTTCCTGGAATGAAGGGTTCAAGGAATTCTTCGCCGTCAAGGCCGCGCCCAATCCTTACCTGATGAAAATTCTGCATAAGGAAGGTTTCGGCGCTGATTGCAGTTCGCTGCCCGAACTTCTGCTGGCCGAGAAAACAGGCATTACGGGGGAAGAAATTATGTTTTCTTCCAACGACACGCCCGCGGCGGAATTTGTCAAAGCCAGGGAACTTAAAGCCGCGATCAACCTGGATGATCTATCGCACATCGCTTTTTTGGATAAACA
>JBFYYA010000085.1:0-6078 GCA_041310245.1 Syntrophaceae bacterium
AGATTCTTTCTTCATGATAAATAACCAAGGAGAGTCTCGCCTGCTCTGACTTTTTCCTGAAGATTTACCCGAACCACAAAATCTTCAGGCAAATAAACATCCACGCGCGATCCGAAACAAATAATACCGAAGCGTTCCCCTTTTTTAAGCGTCATGCCGGCATTCACCCAGCAAACAATGCGGCGGGCAATCAATCCCGCGATCTGCACCACCCAAATTTTACGGCCATCTTCCGCGTGGATCAGCACTTCATTGCGCTCATTATCTTCGGAAGCTTTATCCAGATTAGCGGCGATAAATTTCCCCTCATGGTAATTGATAGCCTCAATTTTGCCGCTGTAGGGCGCCCGATTAACATGGACATTAAAAACATTCATAAAAATGCTTATTTTTTTGAATTTTCCGGAAATATTTCCGTTTAATTCAACATTCTCAATCTTAATAATTTTTCCGTCTGCCGGGGAAATTACTGCTTTTTCTTCCTCCTTGAAATATCTTTCCGGATTGCGGAAAAAACAAATGATAAATATTGTGAGTAAAGCGAATATAAGCGTCAGCCAGGCATTGCCGAAAAAAGCAACAAAAACGGAGATGATCAAAGACAAAACAATAAAAGGATAACCTTCGCGGGCGATGATACTATCATGTTTCATTTATTCACATCTTTCCTTAAAAAATAGAGATTTTCTGATATATTAATTGGACGCTCTTGTCAACAAATCTTTGAAGTTTCAATAGATTTGAGCATATTAATCATTTTAGTTTTCGCGGATATCGCTTGTATCGTCGATAAAAATTATCAGGGTTTTGGAATCTTTTCATATCTGCTTGCACTTATAATCCGCACGGCACGGGAAGAAGGCATAACCGGATTTTTCGGAGATGTCGTGAAAAGAAACACGGCAATGCTGAAAATTTACAAAAAAGAGCCAATCGCGGCGCAAAAAAAACACTTTCGGACAAGTGCGTCTATAAAATAGCGATTCCCTTTGAATCTCACTGAAAACTATAAAGTATTTAAGCGTTAATCATGTACCGTTGACTCTTAACACCAGCGTCTATATAATATCATTAATGCAACTCATTAAAAGTCTCATTTATATGACTAAGACAAATCCATCGGTTATCTTGGGAATATTTGTCAGCATCGTTTTTTTAATCCTGCTGGCAATTCGTCTTGATGTTTTTACAAAAGACAATGAAAAAGGGGCTTTATCCCAAAAAACGGAAATACAGCGCCCCGCGGAAAGCTGGATGAATATATACCAGAAAGACAAAAAAATAGGCGTGATTCACCGCCAATTCATTATCACGGAAACAGGTAAAATGCACAGCCAGGAAAATGTGACAATGCAAATTTCCACTCTGGGAACCACCCAGGTTCTTCACCTGAAAATGGAGACGGATCTTAACCCAGACATGAGCTTTTCATCTTTCAGCTTTGAGCTAAATTCAAGTCTTTTCAGTTTTCTGGCTCATGGCTACGCTACTCATGACAGGCTGATTCTTTTTTCCGGACAACCTTCCTCTCAGCAAAGAAGCGAAATACCGCTTAAAGATATTCCTTATGTCAGCGGCAATATATATGAGGCAGCTTTTAGCGCCGGCCTTGAAAAAGACGCCTCGCGTGATTTTACAATTTTTGATCCTTCCACAACCGGTATTCGTAAAATTAACGTCACCCGTCAGGCCGATGAAATAATTCCTATAATGGGCAAACGCGTTTTAACGCAGAAATTCTGCGCTGATTTTATGGGAGCAAAAAATTGCGCCTGGCTCAGTAAAGAAGGAGAAGCGTTGAAGGAAACCGGCCTTCTGGGGCTTTCCATGGAAAAAGTCAGCCCGCAAAAAGCCACTGAAGATATGGCCGTGGTGGCTAATGTTGATTTCGCGCAGATTGCCTCCGTGGAATCCAACGTAAAAATAAACGAACCTGAAAGATTAAACGAGATAAAAATAAAAATAGATGGGATTCGCAATACGCCTTTATTTCTGAATGGAGGACGTCAGGCATTCGCCCAAAGGATTCTGACCATAACAAAAGAAAATCTTACCGAAACCGTTACTCAAAAAAACGCTATTCAGGAAAATATGCGCCGGTATTTAGATCCGACTCCCCTGGTGCAGTCCGACCACGAACAAATAAAAGCACAGGCGCAAAAGATTGTCCGCCCGTCTGATAATCCTCTTCAAAAAACAGAAAAAATTGTCCAATGGGTATACGCGAATATCAAAAAAACTCCCGTATTATCTGTTCCTAACGCTCTGGAGGTGCTGAATAATAAAATGGGAGATTGTAACGAGCACGCGGTTCTGACCGCTGCGCTACTACGCGCTGCCGGTGTTCCCGCGCAAATCGAAGCGGGATTAGTTTATCAAAATGGGCGTTTTTATTATCACGCCTGGAACCTCGCTTACGCGGGAAACTGGATTACCGTTGATTCCGTCTTTAATCAGATACCGGCTGACGTAACCCATATTCGCCTTACTCGCGGTGAAGGCGGCGTTCAACTTGATTTGCTCGGAGTAATGGGAAAAATAAAACTGGAGGTTCTTTCCACAAAATATGATTGACCTGATAAATCTTACCAAAGACTACGGCACGACTATCGCCGTAAACAACTTAAACCTGCATATTGCCTCCGGCGAGATTTACGGTTTTATCGGTCCCAACGGCGCGGGCAAAACAACCACCATTCGCATGATGGGCGGCATAATTGAACCCTCATCCGGCAGCATAATCATTGACGGCATTGACATGAAAGAAAATCCGGTAGCCGCCAAAAAAATTATCGGCGTTGTCCCGGACAGGCCGTTTCTTTATGAAAAGCTTACCGGAGCCGAGTTTCTGAAATTTATCGCCGATATCTATGAAGTTGACGCGCAATCTGTGCGCCAGCGCTCGGATAATCTGCTGCGCCAATTCGCCCTTTGGGATTGGGCAAACGAGATAATTGAAGCCTACTCTCACGGCATGAAGCAAAGATTGATTATTGCCGCGGCTTTAATGCATGACCCGAAAATTCTCGTCGTTGATGAGCCGATGGTCGGGCTTGATCCCTTTGCGGTGCGCATGGTGAAAGATATATTCAAAGACCTGGCGGCAAAAAATGTAGCGATTTTTGTTTCTACTCATACGTTGAGCATTGCCGAGGATTTGTGCGACAGAATAGGCGTTATCCATAAAGGAAACCTTGTGGCACAGGGAACCATGGACGAATTAAATTCAGCCGCGCAAACACAAAAAGCAAAACTGGAAGAAGTTTTTCTGACTCTGGTTCACGAAGCGTAATATGAGAAATGCTTTGCCGATATTATTAAGGCCGCGGATGCTTTCCAGCATTATCGGCATCAGACCGGGAAAAAAAGGCAATAACTGGTGGCGGGTTTTTATGTTCTCTGCAATCGGCCTTATTTTCTGGATTGGCGCTTTTGCTATTTTTTTCCGTGTTCTTAACTATTTTAACAGTGTGGAAGATTTCGGCGACATTCTCGCCATGAAACTTCTTTCCATGATGATAATAACTTTTTTCGCACTATTGCTTTTCAGCAACATCATCAACAGCCTTTCGCATTTGTATTTAAGCAGAGACTTGCCTCTGCTTCATTCACTGCCGGTCTCATCCAGGGATATTTTTCTTTCCAGGTGGATAAGCAGTGCCTTCGATTCTTCCTGGATGGTCATTTTGTTCAGCATGCCCGTTTTTTTATCCTACGGGATAATCTACTCGGCGGGCATCGGTTTTTATCTGATTGCGTTTTGCGCGATTATTATTCTATGCCTTATAGCCGCGGCTATAAGCAGCATGCTGGTGATGCTGGGAGCGGTAATCCTGCCGGCGGGAAAAATTCGCGCGCTTTTTGTCGTAATGGGTGTCGCGCTGGCGATACTGCTTGTTATTGTTTTGAGAATGATCAGGCCGGAACAGTTGGTTAATCCGGAAACTTTTGCTTCCGTTGTCAATTACTTAAATACGATGCAGGCGCTTGATTCTCCGCTTTTGCCCACTACCTGGATAACCGATGCGGCAAGTTTCGCGCTCAAAGGCCGGTGGAAATCATCACTTTTCAATCTCTCGCTTTGCGCGAGTTTCGCTTACACCTTAATTTTTATCAACGTATCCTTCGCCGGTTTTTCATATTTTCGCGGTTTTTCCCGCGCGCAGACAACAGCCAAACGGCTTTTCTCGCCGCTTACTTTTCAAGGCCGCACCTGGGACAGCTTATTAAACTTTCTTCATCGCCCAGCTAAAGCGTTCGCTGTAAAAGAAATAAGGAGTTTTTTCCGTGATTCCACGCAGTGGCCGCAGCTTTTTTTGATTTGCGCTTTGATTGTGATTTATCTTTATAATTTCTCCGTTTTGCCTCTGGATAAATCACCGATCAGAACCATATACCTGCAAAACGTTTTTTCCTTTTTGAATATGGGACTTGCCGCTTTTGTTCTTTCCGCCATCGCCGCCCGTTTCGTCTTTCCCGCGGTAAGCATTGAAAGTGAAGCTTTCTGGATAATTCAGGGCGCTCCGGTATCAATTAAAACTTTTTTGTGGATTAAATTTTTTCTCTATTACATACCATTGCTGATTGTTTCCGAAATCCTGATTATCGCATCAAACATTCTTCTTGGTGTAACACCCTTCATCATGGGTTTATCCATCATAACAATGTTTTGCCTTGTTCCCGCGGTTGTCGCTCTGGCCGTCGGATTAGGAGCCCGTTATCCTGATTTTAAATCGGAAAATCCCGCTCTCGCGGCGACAAGCTTCGGCGGACTCCTGTTTATGGTTTGCGCTTTCGCTTTAATCGCTTCGGTAATTATTCTGGAAGCGGGCCCTGTCTATTACACTTTTATGGCCCAAGTGCACGGCAGAAATCTTTCCGTCTTCCATGCTTTCTGGCTGATTATTTCTTTTTCTACAGCTTTTATTCTTTGCGTTTTCGCGATTTATTTCCCCATGCGTCTGGGCGAAAAGCACTTAAAAAAGCTTTAATTGCTTGCCGGAAATATTAACTCCTATCATCTTACCTAGCATAAGCCTTGCTCAAAACTTCTGAAAATTGACTTGATTTTACCTGCCGGATAAGCTAAACATCCGCACATTCAAGTGAATTCGCTTTTTTTAAAGATATCTGGAAAGGAGCTTTCATGGCAAAATACGAATCCAAATCCCTGAGAAATTTAGCAATAGTCGGTCACGGAGGAACGGGCAAAACATCCCTTTGCGAATCTTTTTTATTTATTTCCGGCAAAAACGAAAGGCTGGGAAGAGTTGATGACGCCACGTCTACAATGGACTACGAGCCTGAAGAACAAAAAAGGCGAGGATCAATCAGTTCGGCGGCAAATTTTGTCGAATGGGAAAAAAATAAGATTAATTTTATTGATACACCGGGCGACTCTAACTTTACCTATGATATAAAATGTTCTATGAGCGTTGTCGAAAACGCTGTTGTGGTCATTGACGCTGTCGGCGGCGTTGAATTCCAGACACAGAAAGTCTGGGAACTGGCCGATGAATTCAAGCTCCCCCGCATTATTTTTAATAACAGATTGGATCGTGAACGCGCCAGCTTTGACACCGCGCTGGACAGCATTAAAAACAAATTCAAGAGAAAAACCACCCCTGTCTGCCTTCCTATCGGCTCTGAAGATAAATTCAACGGCATCGTTGATTTAATCAGCATGAAGGCTTACCTTTTCAGTGATAATAAAGGCGTGGGAAAAGCCGTGGATATCCCCGCGGAAATGAAGGACGACGTAAAACTCATGCGCGACTCCATGGTGGAAGACATTGCCGAGTCCGATGATGAGTTGATGAATAAATATCTGGAAGCCGGCGAGCTCTCCGACGAAGAATTAAAAGCCGGTTTGAAAAAAGGTGTATCCTTTGGCAACCTGGTTCCCGTAATCTGCGGCTCCGCTATGAAAGGCATCGGTGTTTCTTTACTGCTTTATTTGATAGTTGGTTCTTTCGCTTCTCCTGTTGATCGCGGTCCGGTTAAAGGCAAGAAACCGAAAACGGACGATGTTGAAGAAAGGCAGCCTTCGGAAGACGCGCCCTTCTCCGCGATTGTTTT
>JBFYYA010000086.1:0-2513 GCA_041310245.1 Syntrophaceae bacterium
CCGGCGTGGGGAAACTTTCGGCAGGGGCGCCTTTGAGCACTTTTTCCATGAAATACAGCCAGATAGGAGCCGCCGCCTTTCCACCGACTTCCAGTTTGCCCAGCGATATTTCCTGATCAAATCCTACCCAAACGCCTGTTACCAAAGACGGTGTAAATCCGATAAACCAGGCGTCACGATAATCGTTCGTTGTGCCGGTTTTTCCCCCGACCGGCCTGCCGATGCTTTTTACTCTTCTGCCGGTTCCGGTTTCCACAACATCACGCATAATATAGGATGTCATAAAAGCGATGCGCGGATCGATAACCTGTTCGGACTGGGGTGTGTTTTCTTCAAAAACGTTGCCGGTGCGGTCAACGATTTTTTTGATATAATAAGGCGTAACTTTTTTCCCGCCGTTGGCTAAAACTCCGTAAGCTCTCACCATTTCTTCCAGGGTAACTCCTGATGAACCAAGCGCCAGAGACAAGGTGGGCATTAACGGAGAGGTTATGCCCATATTTGCCGCGTAAGAAGCCGCATATGCCGGAGTGATTTCCTGAAGAATTTTAACGGTCACAACGTTGCGGGAATCAACCAGCGCCTTGCGCATGGTGATGGGACCTAAAAATTTATTATCAAAATTGTTCGGTTTCCACAACCCGTCTTCCGCCGTTGGATCTTCCACTACAATGGGTGAATCGACAAAAACAGAGGAAGGATTCAATCCTTTATCAAATGCCGCCGTGTAAATAAGCGGCTTAAATGCAGAGCCCGGCTGACGGCGCGACTGTGTGGCACGGTTAAATTCACTTTTGGTGAAATCCCGTCCGCCGACCATGGCGCGGATAGCGCCCGTTTTCGCATCCATGCAAAGAAGCGCGCCCTGCACCAGCCCGCGTTCGTATTTCTGCCGGTCTTCAAGCTCCGCAAGCCCCGCCTCCACGGCGTCGTTGGCTTCTTTTTGCGCGGCCAGATTCAAAGTAGTGTAAATGGAAAGGCCTTCTTTATATAAAACATCCCCGCCGTATTTTTCCTGCACGTAGCGGCGCACGTTTTCCACAAAATAAGCCGCGACTTTCTGTTGTTCTTTAATTTCGCGCAATTGGATTGTTTCGGCAGATGCTTTTTCCATTTCTTCTTTGGATATATATCCGTCTTCAAACATCCGGTTAAGAACGTAAATCTGTCTTTGTTTCGCTCTTTCAAAAGCGAGAAACGGAGAATAAGTGCTGGGCGCTTTGGGTAAGCCCGCCAGAAGAGCGGCTTCAGGCAGATTTAAATCAGTAGAGCTTTTGCCGAAATACATTTGCGAGGCTGATTCTATTCCATATGTTCCATGCCCCAGATAAATCTGGTTTAAGTACAGGCCGATTATTTGATCTTTGGCAAGGTATTTATCTATTTTATAGGCAAGTATCGCTTCTTTTAATTTGCGGATGTATTTCTTTTCCGGAGAAAGATACATCATCTTGGCTACCTGCTGCGTGATGGTGCTGCCGCCCTGGACTATCGCCCCCGCCTCAATATTTTTAAACATCGCTCTAAAGATACTTTTTATATCAAAGCCTTTATGCTGATAGAATCGCGAATCTTCAGAGGAAACAAAAGCGTGTTGAACCACTTTAGGCACGTTATTGATATCGACTATTTTTCGGTCTTCCAGAAAGAACTGATCTACAATTTCGTTATTGTCATCGTAAACAGTTGAAGCGATGTTTGGCCTGTAATCTTTCAGCGTTTCCACCGTCGGCAGATCAAGGGTTGCCGCGTAATAAATAACTGTACCGACAACCGAGAGAACAAGTATGGACGCGATGACAATCGCGAAAAGAATAAACAGGTGAAATAATTTGTTGACTTCCCCGTCGCCGACGCTTTCACGATAATATTTTAAACGTTTAAGAGGCATTTTTCTCCTAGCTATTCTTTCTTTTCAGAATTTTGTATTTTTTGTCTTTTTGCGAATTTGGCGACAAATATACTCACTAAATACAAAAACATCAAGGGGATAGCCATCAGTATTTGACTTAAAGCGTCCGGCGAAGGAGTCAGGGCTGCGGCAATGATAAAAATGAATAAAATAGCGAATTTCCACTGTTTAATCAGCATGCCGGCATTGACGATGCCCAGTTTGGTCAAAAAGAAGATAAATACGGGAAGTTCAAAAGACAAACCAAAACCAAGCAGGAAAGTGACAAACAGGGATAAATATTC
Source organism: Syntrophaceae bacterium (assembly GCA_041310245.1). Classification (GTDB taxonomy): domain Bacteria; phylum Desulfobacterota; class Syntrophia; order Syntrophales; family Smithellaceae; genus UBA4810. Next base: position 2,197 of record JBFYYA010000086.1, read on the forward strand.
ACGGAAGGAAATCATCGCCTGCAAATATTGATTGTTGAAGCTGATAAAAAATTTAAAAGCGGGAGGAAGAACAATCACATAACCGAAAACAATACCGCCTAAAAAAAGTAAAGTAGAAAAGAAAACAAAAGGAACCACGTATCTTTTTTCTTTGGGCAGCAATCCCGGAGAAATAAAACGCCATATTTGATACAGGATCAAGGGGCTGGTCAGCATCAGCGCCGCGAAAAAAGACAACTTCATGTAAACGAAAAACGCCTCGGTAACGCCGATGTACACAAGGTGGCTGTCCGCCGGCAGAACCTGCGTGATGGGTT